>NZ_JBFTIZ010000225.1:0-11986 GCF_056395165.1 Pedobacter sp. 10L46_2 | reverse complement strand
CTTTTATCTGATACAGATACAGAAGACATACTCCTTTTTGAAGCTAATCTTCTGCTTCAACCAAATTTAAAGGAAAGTGTTTTTTGGCAGCAAAAAACATATAGTCTGGTCCATAAATTCGGAAGACTGCAGCTGAGAAAAGAAATAGATCAGGTACATGAAAAGTTGTTTACTGCTCCAGAGCATCATTCTTTCAGGCAAAAGATCATGCAGCTTTTCGGCAAATAACTTCCGCATTTAATTTAGSACTAACAATTATACCCCTCCAAACCAGAGGCATGGGCAATCTATGCCTAAAAATTTAACTAATAACAACAGACATGAAGAACAACGAATTTCGCAATTATGCAATAAAACACCATCGGATCAACAGTCTACATGTAGATCGTCACATCTCCCAAACATCAGCCAATGTTGGTCCATTTGCTATGACCCCCTACATCATAGAAGAACGGCAATTAAACGTAGCGCAGATGGATGTATTTTCACGTTTGATGATGGATAGGATTATATTTATTGGTGAGCCTATAGACGATAGAAATGCCAATGTGATACAGGCACAATTACTCTTTTTACAGTCTGCCGATGCTGAAAAAGACATCCAGCTATATATCAATTCTCCAGGTGGATCAGTCTACGCCGGGCTTGGTATTTATGACACCATGCAATATATAAGGCCTGATGTTGCCACAATCTGTACAGGTATTGCACTCTCTATGGCTTCAGTATTGCTTTGTGCAGGTACAGATGGGAAACGCTCCGCCCTAAAACACTCAAGGGTAATGATCCATCAAGCCTCTGGCGGAACGCAAGGAACTGCTGCAGACATGGACATCAGTATCAGAGAGGTACTTAAGATTCAAAACGAATTGTACCAGATCATTGCTGAGCGTAGTGGTCAGAGCTATGATAAAATAAATGAAGTTGCAGCTCGCGATTATTGGATGACAGCTACAGAAGCCAAAGAATTCGGTATGATTGACGAAATATTGGGGTATTCCTAAATCTGAGGAGTTTGGGAAGCCAATTCTTTACTTGAGTCTGTAGTTAAGTAATTACCAGTGTGTGAACCCACAATGCCTTCATCATTCGCTTCAGGGAATTCTAATGTGAAGGTTGTTCCATTACCCGGTACGCTATGAAAACTGATCTTACCTTTCTGCATCTCAGTGTACTCCTTGCATAAGTTCAGGCCAAGCCCAACACCTTTTTCGTTGCTTGTGCCGTAAGTAGATGCGGCATTCAGCTCAAAGAGATTTCCCTGCCTTGCCACCGGAATGCCCACGCCGTTATCCATAATATGTAACCTCACACGACCAGAATCTCTGGAACTATATATTTGAATATTCCCACCTGGCAGCGTAAACTTAATCGCATTATTAATCAGGTTGCGGATCACCAGTTTAAGCATATCCAGATCCGCCGTAAGCTCGGCAGAGGGATCAATATTCACACCGATTGTGACCGTTTTTATATCTGCTGCTGCTTGTTGTACAGCCAAACAGGTTGATACTATTTCAAACAGGTTCAGTCTCACCATATTTACGCTGGTACCACCGTCCATCTGCGATTTTGTCCAGTTCAATAAATTATGCAGCAGCACTTGCGTGTTTTTTGTTTCATTAAGCAGGTTCTTTTCCAGAAATCGGCGTTCATCCGGCGATAATTCATATTCATGGAGCATTTCAAGAAAACTGGCAATTGAATTTAACGGAGAACGCAGGTCGTGCGATAAAATAGATAATAACCGGGTTTTGGAATCATTGGCGTCTTTTAAAGCAAGGGAAGCAGCCAGGGCATTATTCTTTTCCCGTTGATAACTGTTGATCAGGTAAGAAAATACCGCACCCATACAAACAACTACACAGATATAAGTTGTAGCTGTGTCCAAAAACAGATCACTTCGCTTTGCATAGGTGACTTTTACAAATCCTCTGTTATAATACTCAACCAACAATAACCCACCAACAATACCCACGTTAATCAGCATCCAAAATACATACTGCCTGGTCGGCATTACAGACAAAGTAAAAACCAGCGAAAGAAGATAAAGTATCAATGTAGGTCCATGTATACCTGAATTGATGAAATAGTTAAATGCCATCAATAAGCTCGTACCTGCACTAAATATGATAAAGCTAAGCTGCAGTCTTCCAAAATATCTGGAATTGATGTACATCGCTGCAGTTACCATCCAGCCAGCTGAGAGTGCTATATTGGCTAATGGCACCTTTATCACAATATTTACCAGCACTGCCAAAGGAAGACCGATCATAGCGATCAGGCTAACTTCATGAAAAATTCTGGCCTGGAGTGGCGTGTCAGCACTGTTACCGATCAATTTGGCATGCAGCCCTTTAATAGATTTGATCATCAAATATTTGCCAATTTTAAAAGCAGTAAATCTAAGAAAAATCTACTCACATAATTGGCACTGTTTAAAAAGCCAAGGTCTTTTTATTAACTTCCGACATACCGATTTAATACAGCACGACAGTTCCTAGCCTTCAGTCGTCGGCTTTAAACCTACCGAGGCCTTTCCTGTTTGAATGTCAAATGGGACTGAATTGTGCGAATGAACAATTAACCATTTCCCATTCATTTTCTGATAACAGGTAGTTTCCCTCCAGAACATATCCAGGATTCCCCCATCCTTCTTTGCGGCAAATACATGGTTTAAATTATAGCAGAAAGCTACATCCTCGCGCACCAAAAGAAAAGGCTCAGCAATCTCAAAACCAATCGGGCCTTCACCAAAAGTGGAGAACCAATTTTTCAGGCGCATTCTGATGTCATCCAGACCTGAAAGCTGAAGCGGATCAACCACATCAAAAGAAACAATCCGGTGAGAATAAAATGATAAAGTCAATTCCAGGTTCTTTTGTCTTATCGCCTCAAGACGTTTATTTATTGTCCAGAGTACCTGGGCTTCCTGTGCAGCAAATTGATCGTTGTTTTTCATAATGTAATTGTTAACTCACCTAAACGGCCATCTCAATCTCCAAGGCGCCTAGCTATAACCGATAAGTTGCAGAAATTGTTTCGCCTGTTCATTCTTTGTCTTACATTTTACAATTTATCGCAGCGATGATAGATTAATACTTCCGTAGGCTCCGGCAAAAAAGTCCCGGTAGGCAGTTGCTATATCAGCATAACTGTTCATAACAAACGGACCTTCTGCCACGATTGGTTCGTTATACGGCTTGCCTCCGAAAATGAGAATATCTGCTGCATTGATCTTATCGTTCTGAAAAACGATTCCTTGATACCTTCCTCCATCAGCAACATTTTGCTGTTGCCTAACACAATACCATTTACATCTATTCCGAAGCAGTGACAAATACAGCAACTTCATCATCCTTTCTCGGTGAAAATGAGAAACTGGAATTGGGATTCAGGCTATAAATAGCAGTGACCGGTGGTAGGCAGATCAAATGATTTCCTGCCATTTTTTGTTAACGATAGTAACTAAAATCTTAAGCTGGCATTCCCGAAATCTTGCATTTTGAAACCAGATTTGATATCTTGCTAAAGATTAAACGTCATCATAGATGAAGCTCAAACTACGAGAGGAAGATACAAATGGCGAATTGCTGATTTTTAAGGATGAACCAAGTTTCAGCAGGTTGTTTTATACCAAAGATCGATTCGACAAGTATTTTACCATTGCCTGGAATCCAGGAGAAAGCCAAGCCATCACTATCGACGGAGCTGAATATGTTTTTCCAAAGGATTCATTGGTAACTTTGCTGTTCAACCAATCCTTCAGCTTCGAAAATTCTGAGGGCATCGTTGCCTGGCAGTTTAACCGCGAATTCTATTGCATTATTGATCACGATAGCGAAGTAAGCTGTGTGGGATTCCTATTCAGCAGTACAGACCATTTGTTCATCCAGCTAGGCGACGAGGCAAAGCTAAAGCTGAAACTGCTCTGCGATGTGTTCATTGATGAGTTTAAGATTTCCGACAATATCCAGAATGAAATGCTGCTGGTATTATTAAAGCGTCTGATCAGCTATGTGACGCATTTGGCTAAAGCGGGGCATGTTCCAGTAAAGAAACTGCCGGACGAACGGTTCCATATTATCCGAAAGTTCAATCTGCTGGTTGAGGCAAACTTCAAATCGGAACATTCCGTTAGTTTTTATGCCGGACAGCTTTGCAAATCGCCCAAGACATTGTCTAATCTTTTTGCGATCTTCAACCAGAAGACCCCTTCGCAACTTATCCAGGAAAGGATTATCGTAGAAGCCAAACGGCTTTTATATTATACTGATAAATCTGTAAAACACATCACTTTTGAACTTGGTTTTGAGGACATGGCCTATTTCTCCAATTTTTTCAAAAAGAATATGGGTTTGTCGCCCTCCGACTTCAGGAATTCGCCAAAGGATTCCAAAGAAGGGAAATAACCTCAACTTATCGGAAAATATGGGTTTCTCATTAGATGGAGCCTGAATGCTTTCTGAATTATTTTATGTTATTATACCCGGCAGCATTGTGCCGGGCCCTTACCTGATGTAATCTGTATCATAATTTCCTTCATCACTACTCTTTATTCATTCTAACAATACGTGGATAAAATTTACCTTGTATTTCCACTAAATCATGTTGTGCAGTTATAACGGTTTCAATATCCTTATAAGCTAAAGGGTTCTCTTCAACCGTCCCTCCAATCAAGCTAACACGGGCATTAGCAAGCAACTTTTTCATGGCAGACACAGTCATACTATCCTTAGCCTTTTGCCTGCTCATAGCACGGCCAGCGCCATGTGATGCAGAGTATAATGCATCATAGTTTCCTTTGCCAGACACCAGATAAGCCGGTGTTGTCATGCTGCCAGGAATGATACCCAGTTCACCTTTATGCGCTGGGGTCGCCCCCTTACGGTGTATGATCACATCTTTACCATCAATTAATTTATCCTTCCAGGCAAAATTGTGATGGTTTTCCACCACATGGAGCGCCTGTTTTCCACCACATGGAGCGCCTTTAACCCTAATGCTTTTAAAAGGTTTGCATGAATGCGGTCATGACAAGCTTTAGCATAATCACCGGCCAATGTCATAGTAAGCCAATATTCCTGCCCGGCTTCGCTATTAATATCTAGCCAAGCTAGTTGTTGTGCGTACCGTGGTAGTTTACAGCTATCCATAGCTATTTTTGTGTAGTGTTTAGCTATAGCTGCACCTAAACCACGGCTTCCCGAATGTGTTAATAATGCAGTATACTTCTTAGCGGGTAATCCTAAGGTATTATCGGCCAACAATTCAATTTCGCCAAACTCTACAAAATGGTTACCATTGCCGGATGTCCCTAATTGCCTTACAGCTTTACCTCTTAATGGTTTCAAAAAAGATACTTCATTGAACACCAAACTATCTAAAACCTCATGTTCTTGCCTCATATCCAACCCACCTTCCATTCCAAAATGAGTGTGATTTTTTAATGCCTCCTTGATTTGATATTCAAATCTTTTTATAAAACTATCACTTTCATCAATAATAGAAAGCGCCATTCGGCAACCAATATCCATGCCCACTGCATATGGGATCACTGCATTATCTGTAGCCAACACACCACCAATTGGTAGCCCAAATCCCATGTGCGCATCTGGCATTAAAGCACTTTGTACGCTTACCGGCAACAGACCTGCAAGTTCCATTTGCTTTTTGGCTGATTGTTCAATACCCTTACCTCCGTATGTCTTACAGAATACCGGTTCATCGCGTAACTCGTAAGTTTTAAACGATGCCCCTTCTACTTTGCCTATTATCTTCTCAGCTATCTTACTTGTTAATTCATTATCCAAAAATGCTTGCGGATCATTGTTAATATTCACCAACAGATCCAGCAATTGTTGTTTACTATAGTGTTTGAAATTTTTGGAGGCTATGCCAATAACCAGGCTTCGCAGCTGATCATTATGATAACCTATTTTACTTAAATCTTTTGTTCTTAAATTGCCCATGTGGGTTTATGTTTCTAATTCCAGATAAGCTTCTTTTGGGCTGTATCTGGGTATGTTTTTAATTTTGTTAATGTATTTATTCTGCTCGTAAAACCATCCGCTCCAACGGTACCCTCTGCCTCGCGTTAGCAAGTTAATGCGTGGTTCTAGGTTATGATTATCAATATGATCGGCTATATATGATAGCTCTCTTTCAATATCCAGATCCATCAACTTTATATGCGTAATCATATGGGGTGTAACTTTTAACTTATATCGCCAAGGCTGAGTAAATACGTATTTTATACCTACGCGTCTGGTTTTAACATCAAAGGTTTCAACGCATGTAAAGCAAGCCTTTTCGTCGTCGGTTAAATTCACCTTTTTAGCATCCCAGCTATAAATGGAAAACTCACGCAATAATTGTTGCTTCACTTCGTACCCATAGCGCTTTTTAGGTCGCTTCTTCCGTTTGAACGTCTTATCGTAATGGTATTCAACGGTGTTTATCTTCGCAAGCAGTGTTTCATAAAACGCTGTCCTTGGACTATGTTTTAAATCTTCTCGAAGTACAAAAAAACGTTTCCAGCCACGTTGGTAGGGATGTTCTAATGGTACCAGTGGCAAAAGCCTCTTTTGTTGCCAAAGTTCTGCGCGTCGTTTGTCAAACTGTATCAGCTGCTTATCACGATCTGTTTTAACGAGTCGTCTTTTCTGACGTACCGATTTAATACGGTACGACCATTCCTGTGTGTTCATCACACTTTCATTTTAATTTTTTATTGAATTGGATTTCTAATCTCAGTTCGTCCTTGTGTAAGGATATACCCATTTAAAAGTGCTCAGAAAAACCCAATGAATTGGTGGAGACAAACATTGCAGAAATTACTTATGCAATTGTTAATTGTTTAATAAAACGGCGGTTTGACTGCCTTATTAGGCAATGAGCGAAAGGGGCGATATGTAGATATGCTCTGTCATGATTCCTTGATATTTTAAAGGTTAACAAATCAGGAATTGGATGCAAAGATATAAAATTATTTTAATCCATAGAGAATAAAAAAATCCTGTAAGCTAATAGCTTACAGGATCTAATAATTGTGTCGGGGTGGCAGGATTCGAACCTACGACCTCCTGCTCCCAAAGCAGGCGCGATACCGGGCTACGCTACACCCCGAACTGGTATCTGTTTTTACTGGTCAATATTAAACTACTCATCTAAGTAGTTGTGTCGGGGTGGCAGGATTCGAACCTACGACCTCCTGCTCCCAAAGCAGGCGCGATACCGGGCTACGCTACACCCCGAACTGGTATCTTCTTTTTCCCTTTTTCGAAGGGATTGCAAAGTAACAACTTTATTTTTATAAAAGCTAACTTTACTTTTTTTATTTCTAGCTTCATCAGCTAAGGCTGCAAAGATAGAAATAATTCATTTGCGTGCAAATATTTAAACACTAATTAGAGCTAAAAAACATCCTTTTACGATACATTAATCGGGTTTTAACTCTATATCAACCACTTAAAAAACATAAAAATTTAAAGTTTTTTAAGTAGCATAGGCATATTTGGGTTTCAGCATCAGTATTCTCCCCTTAGCAGTGAGTATTTGAATAGAATCAGAGGGAATTGTGGGTGGTCTTTTTGCTTAGAAAAAAATGCTAAAAAAAAGAAAGCGGGAATAAACCAGATTGGCCACTCCCGCTTAAATTAACGCTCTCACCGCAAATATACGACTGTAAATTGGATTACCTACTAATTTTTTAAAAAAAATGTAGGTTTCTTCTTAGAGCTACAAAGTGTTTTTTAGATTGCTGTTTTCAACCGAAACGTTATACAATTCATACCAGTCCTGATGATCTAGTTCTATAGTAAAGGCATTTACTGCGTTTCTTATTCTTTGTTCGTTTGTGGTACCAATAAGTGGTAAAGCGCCCAATTTAACTAACCACGCTACGGCCAATGATTCAATATGTACATTATATTTTGCACTTAATTCCTCTAACTTTTCGCGCACCTTAACGGCTTGTTTATCTGTTCCTGCAGCAATTCTGCCTTCTGCAAGAGGAGCGTAAGCCAGCGGGCGCATGTAACGTTGTTTGATATAATCAATCTGTCCGTTATCCAATGCCTGCATATTCAGAAGATTCAGCTCAATATGATTGGTTACAATTGGCTTAGTCAAATAAGAAGCCAATAACTGGTGCTGAAAAACGGAGAAATTTGCTACACCAATGTTTTYGATCTTACCTGATTCTTTCAGTCGCTCAAGGGTTAATGCTGTTTCTTCAAGATTAGAGATTGGATCTAGTTTATCTAATAAAAAGATATCGATATAATCAGTTCTCAAATTCTTTAATGATTGCTCTACACTGGCAATAATATGAGTTGCTGAGGTATTATAATGTTTAACTCTGATATCAGGGCGCTGTGCATTTGGAAGCCTTAGTCCGCATTTACTAAATAAAACAACCTCTTCTCTTTTAAAAGCGCCTTCTTTTAGCAACTCTCCAAATAATTGTTCGCATTTCTCGGAACCGTAACTGTCGCCATGTTCAAAGGTGTTAATACCCAGCTCCATGCACAAATAAAAAATCTTTTTTAAAGTAGCATCAGCATCCTTAACATCATCCCATCTGTAAAAACCGTATACTGCAGGTGACACTTTAGGCCCTGCATCTCCCATATAAATCTTTTGCATATTCTCTTTCTATAATTCAAATCTAAGCATTACTTCAATCTATATAAATTTTAGTAAAAAAATACTTACATTTTTTAAATAATTGTCTTTGTGCAATATTGGTGAATTTTATAATTGCATCCTAAATCGTATATTTAATTCAAACCCTATTCAGCAATAACCATGTCGCAGCTACTCCAAACTATATCTAATATCATTAGCTACGTCAGTATCGCAATTATCTGTTATGGTGCTGTAATAGGCTTATTTAAATTTATCAATAATGAATTTGGTAGATTCAACCGATCCTTTTCGTTAGAAAAAACTGTTCAGATAAAAATCGAGGTGGGGTATTATCTATTGCTTGGTCTGGAATTCTTAATCGCCTCCGACATCATTGATACCATACTTAATCCTTCATTTGAAGATTTAGGAATATTAGCCGGTACTGTACTTATCAGAACGGGCCTGTCTTTTTTCCTAAATAAAGAAATTGAGAATATCGCCAAAAACGATCCCTTAAAGGATTAGCTTCCTTTCTATGCTTTTATCTTTTCTCGGTGATTAAGCCCCCATATCACTAAACTCTCTGTTACCGGCAGCACACTGCTACCGTATTCAGTGATCGCATATTTTACGGTAATGGGTCGGGTATCCAGCACGGTCCGGGAAACAAGCAGATTAATCTCAAGATCATGCAGCTCTTTTGATAACATTTTGGCCGAAATGCCTTCTATTTCACGCTGGATTTTTTTGAAAGTATTCTGGCCATCCTTTCTATTGTTGAGGTATCGCATGATCCTTAGTTTCCATTTTCCACCAAGTATTTCGAGGCTATCACGAATTGCTGATAGTTCCTGTTCGCAGGTTGCCTCCTTTATATTTCCGTTGATATTTATTGTTGCCATACTTAAATGGGTTAACTAAAGGTAACCGGTTACCTTTAGTTAACCCATAACAAAAATAAACTATTGCCTCCTAATTTTGAAATAGAATTTCATATACTAATCAATAAAGTATGCAAATCAGGAAGATATTTCGCTGGATTTTTAGATTAAAATGTCGTTACAGCAAGCTCTCTAGTTACCATTACATTAGAGATATCATTAAGTAGGGTCATCACCACCTGCATCCTTAACTGGCTTATCTTCCTTTGGATGCAGTTCTACGGATGGTTGCATAAAAGGTTTCAACAGATCAATTGGTACCGGGAAAATCGTTGTTGAATTATTTTCTGTTGCAATTTCACGAAGTGTTTGCAGATAGCGCAGGGTAAGTGCGCTTGGCTGTTCGCTTAAGATCTTTGCAGCATCCGATAAACGTTGCGAGGCCTGGTACTCTCCCTCGGCAGAAATCACTTTTGAACGCCTTTCACGTTCTGCCTCGGCCTGTTTAGCCATTGCTCTTTGCATTTCCTGAGGAAGGTCTATCTGCTTTACCTCAACCGCCGTTACCTTTATGCCCCATGGTTCCGTTTTCARATCAATGATCTGTTGCAGGTGCAGGTTTATTTTATCGCGTTGCGAAAGCAGGTCGTCAAGCTCCGATTGCCCCAGCACGCTACGTAATGTTGTTTGCGAAAACTGAGAGGTAGCAGTTAAAAAATTCTCAACCTCCACCACAGCTTTTTGAGGGTCTATTACCCTAAAATAAATCACAGCATTAACCTTTATAGATACGTTATCTCTTGTAATCACATCCTGAGGAGGCACGTCCATAACAATAATACGCAGTGATATTCTTACCATTTTATCTATAAAAGGAATCAAAAGAATCAATCCAGGTCCTTTTGCACCTTTGTCTAGCACCCTGCCCAAGCGAAAAACAACTCCCCGTTCATATTCACGAAGTATACGAATCGCGCTGGAAAGTACGATGACAGCAAAAAAAATGAGCACTATAATAAAAACATTGTAATACATAAACACCTCCTTTTAGTTAAAAATAGAATTATACAGTACGCCCTAGTGGCTCAACAAATAAAGTAAGCCCTTTAACCTTTATTACTTTTACAAGCTCACCCTTATTAATTTTTCCTTTAGTTGATTCCGCAGTCCACACTTCTCCATTTACCTGTAGCTGACCCTGTGGGTTAAGCAGACTCAGCGCTTCTCCGGTCTGGCCCAGTAAGATATTAATCCCTGTTACCGTTTTGAGTCGCTGTGCCCGCAAGCCTAAAACTATTACACAGAGAAAGAAAGTGGCACTTAAAACAGTAACTGAAATAACCACTCCCGTAGATATTTTAATCATATCTAATGAAGAACTTGACTTGAACAGCATTACCGAACCCAGAAACAACGAAACCACACCTCCAATTGCCAGCACCCCATGGCTAACCACCTTAATTTCGAGCAGAAAAAGAACCAGAGAAAAGACGATCAACATTAATCCGGCGTAATTAACAGGTAAAGTATTCATAGCATAAAAGGCAAGAATCAAACTAATTACCCCAACCACTCCTGGCAACACTGCTCCGGGGTTAAACAATTCAAAGTATATCCCTGCCATGCCCAGCATGAGTAAAACATAAGCAACATCGGGGTTACTGATAAAGTCAAGTAACTTCTCGGAAGCACTCATCTCTACATATTGAATTTTAGCTCCTTTGGTATGTAAAGTAACATTTCCGGAGCCTAGTTCTACATTTCGTCCATCTATTTGATTAAGTAATTCATTTTCATTTGCAGCGATATAGTCGATTACCTTCTTATTGAGTGCCTCATTTTCAGTAATCGACAAACTATTTCTGACTGCATCCTCGGACCATTCAAGATTGCGTTTTCGTTTTTCAGCTATACTTCTGATAAATGCTACGGCATCATTGGTGGCTTTTACATTCATTACTGAATCTGTCTTACCTACCAGGTTCACAGGGTGCGCAGCACCAATATTGGTTCCGGGTGCCATCGCGGCAACATGAGCTGCAAGGGTAATGAAAACTCCGGCAGAACCTGCATGTGAGCCGGATGGTGAAACGTAAACCACTACCGGAACTGGTGAGGTTAAAATATCGCTAACAATAGTACGGGTAGATTGTAGTAAGCCTCCCGGTGTATTGAGGTGAATAACCAGACATACTGCCTTTTCCTTCGTTGCCTTTTCAATTCCGTTATGTACAAAGGACGCTGAAACCGGATTAATTGCACCATCAATCTTTATCATCACAACCCTTTGTGCACTTAACATCAACGGGAAACAAGCTAGAAAAACCAAGAAGAATATCTTATTTTTCATACGGTTGAATTCATTACTCGTGTAATATATAAATATACTGAAAATCAACCACTTATTATTCTTTTTTAAGCAATATTAAAGGTAACTTTAATATGACCAGCCTATTGATATATTACTACCC
>NZ_JBFTIZ010000224.1:0-7040 GCF_056395165.1 Pedobacter sp. 10L46_2 | reverse complement strand
ACTTTAAGTGGCTTACCGGTGGCAACACTAACACCTACCATTGTATCGTTAGATCCGCCATCTTTTACTGTACCACTAACAGTTACCTTCTTTGTTTGCGCCACCAAATCCTTGCATAGAAAAATGCAGCTGAAAAAAATCGATAGCAGAATTACTTGTTTTCTCATTGTATTAATTTTTATCATTAACATTTCTATTCGTCTTCAAATTTTGGATTCACAGTTTTAAAGTGAAATACAATTTCCCAATCACCTTTTTCATAAATGGCAAACTGCTGTGAAATCACACCTTGCTCTCTGGCACCGCCAAATCCTCTTCGCGAATAAACAAACTCAACATATGCTGTAGATCCGCCAAATGTGTTTGTTATGCCACCCGCTGTAAACCTTGTCGGAATTCTGGCAACAGGGATTGGGTATGCAACATCAAACTTTACGTATTCGCTTGTTCTTTCCATATTAAAACCATGCACCAGTTGATCCCATTTAGTTTCATTAAACTTGGCCGGATTTATCGCTACTGAATCTTTATTCAAAAACTTAAATCTTAATGAATTGCCAGTTCCACCAGGTACTTTTCTGATATATGTATATACAACTCCTTTTAACCCGCCTCCATTCGCAAACAAATCATCATTGGTTCCCTCACCTTTCATCCCGGAAATATTGGGATAATTGTGTTGTAAAGTAGTTCCATTTGCTGTGGTGGTATTAGGCTTACCGGTAAATTTGTTAATATCTTCTGCAGGAAAATATGGTATCTCTCTGTATGGAATTATAGAAAGGTTTTTAATAATTCTCGTTCCTCCTGAATTCTTAACCTTCACATCGAAATATCTGATATCCTGAGGATAAGTTACAGAATCCCGGGGCTTAAAGACTTCACTTGTAGCAGAAGGCCAAAGAATAATATCACCAGAAGGTCTTACCTCAAGCATCGGGCGCTCTTCAATTTTCCTTTTTGCGTCAATTTCGGCTACACTCTTTTCATTTCCGGTATACTCCTGAGTCCACACCAGTACCGGTTTTTTGGCCAGCATATCTTCAGCCGACCTTCCATCTCCAAACCTTGCATTTACAATTTCAAAGGTCATAGGGGCTGAGGAATTATCGGGATTAAAAATGCCCTGATATAAATTTAGCCTACCCAAAGTCGGAGGAAATTCTGTCATGGCATAAGTCATTTTAGTGCTTAAATAATCCTTTTCTTCAGGCAGATCAAAAATCTTCCTGCATCCCGAAAAAGCAATTATCATGGCCAAAAATAGAACTACTCTATATTTTAATATGTTGTACATAACATTTATTAATTTAAATTTATCTGTCCTCATCATTTGTAAATTGTCCTAAAGTTCATAGTCCATTCAGACAACTGGAATAAATCATCACCGGTATTACTCAAGAATACTATACGGTAGTGTTGCCAGGCAATCTCATTATTAAAATCATAAACCTTATTCTGGAAGTTAGATTCAAATACCATATCCTGTCTGGTATCTAATACAGTCCAGTCTGTTCCATTTTGAGATCCTTCAACTCTCCAGCTCTTCGGATTACGAGAATATTCTTTCGAGTCATTTGCAGATGTCAATGTGTAAACATTGGATACTACAGGTAAGCTAGGGTGCCAAATGAAGTAAACTGGTTTAACATTCTGAACATTAAAGTGACAGATAAACTTAGTTAACACATTATCATCAAACAACTTAATGAATTTCTCTCCCGGATTTACCGTTCCATCCTTGTAGTCAGGGTTATTAAATTTAACCTCCATTGTACCAGTAACCGTTTTAAATAAGTTTGTTGGCGGTGGAATAAACGTAAGTCGTCTTGCAAATTCATCGTATCCAAACACATGATCTGGCTGTATTAAATGTACAATTCCATTTTTCGCCTGAATGTTAACTGAACTTGTATAAGCAAATGCCCAGTTCGGAGTAAATACACTTCTTTTAGTATTGGCAAACTCAATCACTTCGGGACCGCCATTTTGCATACCTTGAGCATCAGCGTATTGGCGTTTTCCATGCATTGGATAATTTCCACGTACACTAAAAAGCTCACGGCCATCTCCCAAAGAAAAATCTGTCGATTTAAAAAGTCCCTTTACAATATACCTGGATACCATCGTATCCAAATGAGCACTATCATTTTTTGCTTTTTCCAGATCAGCCAAAGCAGGTGCAAACCCAGACGCTAATTCGGTTAAAAAGATAGCTCTTTTGCCATTAGCCCTTCTTGCATCATTTAAATTTCTAATTGCCAGCTGAAAACTTGGGTTAGAAACCGCAAATACAGACACGCTACTATCGGTAAGAATACTTTTCATTTTAAGTTTATCAATTACCAGCAACAATGAATCATAAACTCCTGGTTTACTTTTCAGGTAATCATAAATATTTAAGGAAGTACCTGGATTGATATCCTGAGTAGAATAATAGCCTTTTTCTTTCTTACAGGCCACTTGAAATATTATGGCACTAAACAAGAATGCTATTAAATATCTACTATATAAATTTGATTTTTTCATATCTATTAATGTTTAGTTATTTCCAATAAGAGTTTTGTACCAACTCAGGATTTTGGTCAATAAGAGATTGAGCAATAGGCCAGTAAATTCCACCAGAATTAATTAAAGCAATAAACTTCGGATCTCTTTGCACAATTTTATGATACCTAACCAAATCGAACCATCTGTAACCTTCACCCATAAATTCCTTATTACGCTCATTAAAAATCGCTTCAATAAGATTCCCACTGCGCTCGGGCGAGTACGGCACATAACTACTATTAGTAGCTCCCACATTATCAACGTTATACCTAAATGCTCTTACTATATTTAGCGCATCGATCGCTCCTTGTCTTTCCCCTAATACAGCCAAAGCCTCAGCTCTCAACAGTGTAACATCTTCCAGCCTTGTAAAGAGTATAGCACTTGAAAATATTCTGAAAGTTGGGTCTGATGATCCATCCTGCATACATTTTATCTTACTAAAAATTGGATACTTACCTAGGAAATTTGTAAAATAAAGCTGAGAGTGAGTAACACCATTACTATCGATATTAAACCTGCCATCATTAGCTTCTTTAAATATGGATAAGATTGAATCCTTTGGTACAAAAATATCCGGTAGATTTTTATTTACAATTGGCTCTGCAAGTGTAAGTGATTCAATATTACCTACGAATGTGGCATCCTGATGTCCAAAGATAAAACCAAATCCCAACAGCTGATTATTATTCTTATCAAAGAAAAGTCCTCTGCGACCTGTAAGATAATCGGTTGGATTATAAGCCATTGCCGCTTTACCAAAATTATCAAGCACAATTTTGGTATAAACAGTTACGTCAGCATATTTCCCTTGCCATGCAGCCGCCTGAGCAGCAACAGCATAGGCACTTAATTTTCTAACCAGGGTTCCATTCCATCTTCCTTCTCCTTCATTATAGTACATCCCCGGTTGCTGAATATCGTTTACACTGTATCTATATGGTAACTGTTCAGCAGCTGCCACCATTTCGGCCTGAACAAACTCCATAATCGCGTTACGATCTGATCTTTTAACATTTTCAAATTGTCCGTCACGAGATGAGGTAATAAAAGGTACATCACCCCATATTCTCACCATGTAGAAGTAAGCAAATGCGCGCAAAAATCTTATTTGCGCTATATCTACAGTCATATTGTTATCCGTATACCTGGCATCTTTCGCTTTAACTTCTTGGATACGCTCAAGGAAAATATTTGCAGCATTTACAATTGCATAAAATCTTCTCCAATTAGAAAGTTCTTGAACCACTGGATAAGCAGCCTTCAGGTCATTTCTTATAATGGCTTTCAGATCCTGACGTAAAGGGCTATCAAAATTTCCCATACGCACATCACCATAAATCCAATGGCCATTGTTATCTGCTAATGCTGCCCTGGTTAACCCATATACCCCAAGCAGTTTAGCTCTGGAATCTTCCATATTGTTCCAGGAGTTCTGTTCATTTACCACACGGGTTGAGTTTATATCTAATGCTTTTTTACAGCCACCTGCTACCAGAGCAAAAAAGATAAGACTCAGCAAAACTATTTTTTTCATTTCGTCTATTTTAAATGGTACTTAATGTTATTTGTCTATGTGTGATATTAATTAAAAATCCATTTTTACACCTAGCATATACGTTCTAGGAATTTGCATTCCGTAACCTGTATCGTAACCAGTATAGTTTACGAGCTCTGGATCTTGTCCTGTATATTTAGTAAGGGTGAAAATATTATGCACACTACCATAAACATAAAATCTTTCAAGTCTTGGCATTTTCTTTTTCATCAATTTCGTTAAATCATAACCTAACGACACAGTTCTCAATTTTAAGAATGAAGCATCTTCAAGGAATAAATCCTGATTGGCCTGATAAGGAGCCGACGAACTCCATGGGTTATACAAAGGGTATTTTGAATAATCTCCCCTTTTTTCCCAGTAAGTAACCTCTCTAACAGAGTTGATATTATTTAACCCTTCGCGATTAACAAAATCAAAACGGTTTGCCATTTCCTGATTTATTAGATCTCGTCCTAAATTGAAATACATATTTACACTGAGGGTCCAGTTTTTATAACCGAAATCGTTATTAAAGCCTCCGGAAACAAGCGGAAGGGCATGTCCGGTCAAGGTTCTGTCGCTATTATTGATAGTATTATCTCCGTTAAGGTCTTTCCAAATCGGATCTCCAGCCTTTAATGTAATGGCATTATAGCTCATTTTTTGACCGTTTGCTCCCACCGGAACTTCCGCATCGGTATTAAAAATACCTTCATTCTTTAATAACCAATAGCTATCTATCGATTCGCCGACTTTTAAAAGTCTGTCACCAACAATCAATTCAGATAAACCACCCGGCAAAGCTTTCAATTTATTTTTATTGAAATTTAAGTTAAGTGAAGAAGTCCATGAAACCTTTTTTGTTGACGGTAAGATATCAGCACTAATTGCAGCATCAATACCAGTATTTGCAATAGACATACCATTTCTAATAACGGTAGTGTATCCGTATTCAGCAGCGCCAGGTACACCTAGCAATTGATTTTTATCTTCTTTAGTATATACATCAACTGAAGCTCTGATCCTGTTTTTCAAGAAAGCAACGTCAACTCCAACATTTAACTGATCCTGATAAGCCCATTCCAGGCCATAAGGAATAGCACCGGCATTATATGGTCTGGTTAGTGTTCCGAAACCGTTATATCCAGGTGCAATTAAATTACCGGTAAAACCAATAAAGGCGGTATACTGAGGGCCCTGAGCATAATTATCAAATAGCTCGGCCCTACCCATACGACCTACGCTGGCACGTAAATTCAAATCTGAAACAAAATCGTTCGTTCCAAGAAAATCTTTCTTCATATTCCAGCTTCCAGAAAAGATCGGTGAATAGAACCATCTATTAGTCGGTTGCTGATTCGAAGATGCATCAGCACGTAACATAGCAGAAAAAGTATAAATTTCTTTATAATTGTAGCTTGCTTTTCCTGTAAATGAAACCTGATTGTTTCTGGTTTTATCTAAAAATTTCCAAACAAGTTCTCTCCTGAACACAAATGGCTCTAAATAATCACCTCTATTCGGATCAGATTGCAACAAATTAAGTTTTACGAAATCGTTAGCTCCTTTATAAGCATATGCATAATTGTATTTATAAGTATCATACTGAAATGAAGAACCTACAACGAAGTTAAATGTATGTACATCATTAATCTTCAGATCATACGTTGCCGTATTATCAAAAAACACTCTTCTACTGTACCCATAATAATTTGAGGCATAGTTTGTTGTTTGCAGCAACGTTCTTGGATAGAATATATCTCTGTAGCCCTCATTATGATCCAATCCGAAAGTAGAATTGAATTTAAATCTGCCCAGATCTATACCCAGACTAACCAATCCTTCTACAATATTAGACCTGTTGTCATCAAATCCTTTGTCAAATTGATCCAGATATTCACCATATTTTAACTTATTAGGGGCAATTGGCGAACTTAAATCAGGTATGTAGTTCACTTGTGACAACCTATCTCTAACATTCTTATTTCGTTGACGGTCAACACGGTTCGCGTTAATAATAGCCGTAAACGCCATCCATTCAGTTGGCCTCATGTTAATCTGAAAACGAGTATTATAGCGATCTGCACCAGTATTGTCTGCAACGCCCCCGCTGGTAGTTGTACCCACCCCAAAACGGAAGTTAGCTCTATCACTACCACCCGAAATTCCGGCGTTCACAGAATAAGCAAGTGCATTACCATAATAACTGTCGTTCCAGTTAGATGGTCCATAAAAGTCATTGTTTAACGAGTCACTTAAATAAAGAGGATAAGAGTCGTTATCAGAGTAACTACCATTGGCAGTATACTTATTGTAAAATTGTCTTCTAAAGTCGTTCTCGAACTTACCGTTTATAGTAGTTACCGCACTAGGCTGTGCTAAACCTATATACGATTCGAAGTTTATTTTTCTAATTGTCGAGTTCCTTTTACTCGTTAGCAAAATTACTCCGTTAACTCCTTTTGGTCCGTAAACAGATGTAGCACCAAGATCCTTCAATATCTGCACAGATTCTATATTATCCATGTTGATATTGGCAAGTGTATTTGTTGCCGGACCTATTCTGTCAAATTTAAATTGTTGGATGTCGTAAGCAAAAGGATGCTCACCAACTAACGGTATCCCATCAAGAACAACTAGCGGCTGCGTAGCAAATTGTTCACGTGGCGATACAAGCGGCTGTGATGTTCCGCGGATAAACATGTTCTGAACTGTACCTGGCTCACCAGACGATTCCTGAACATAAAGGCCAGCGGCCTCACCTTTTAAATACTGCTGTAATGTAATCGCAGGAAAAATAGCGAGCTTTTTAGGATCGATATCATTTCCTTTAGATTCTAAAGCCGAAAAAACGGTCCTCTTGGACTTAGGCTGGAAGCGTGTAGTGTCTACTTTAAGTTTGGCAGAATCCTCTTCAGCAGAATCAGTCTGTTGTTGGAAACTCATCTTA
>NZ_JBFTIZ010000223.1:0-12854 GCF_056395165.1 Pedobacter sp. 10L46_2 | reverse complement strand
GCTTTAATGGCCATCGAAATGGGAAAACCGATTAAAGATGGTATAGCCGAAATTGAGAAATGTGCATCTGTTTGCGACTATTATGCAGATAATGGTGAAACTTTTTTGAAAGATGAACTAATTAAAACTGAGGCTGTTAAAAGTTATGTAAGTTTCAGGCCTTTGGGAATCGTATTGGCAATAATGCCATGGAACTTTCCGTATTGGCAATTATTCAGGTTCCTGGCTCCTGCCTTAATGGCTGGTAATTGTGGCGTGTTAAAACATGCATCTAATGTTAGTGGTTGTGCGTTAAGTATTGAACAGATAATTAAAGATGCCGGATTTCCCGCAAATGTTTTTCAGGTACTGCTAATTAATAGCAGGGTTGTTAAGCAAGTAATAGCCCATCGCCATATCAAGGCTGTTACTTTAACAGGAAGTACAGAAGCAGGTATGCAGGTAGCTCAACAGGCTGCACAGCAACTAAAGAAAAGCGTGCTGGAGCTTGGGGGAAGCGACCCGTACCTTATCCTAGCCGATGCAGATCTTGAACTGGCAGCAGATGTTTGTGCTCAAAGCAGACTCATAAATAATGGCCAAAGCTGTATTGCTGCAAAAAGATTTATTGTAGTAAAGAAAGTTGAAAAGGAATTTGTTAGGCTGTTTAAAAATAAAATGGCAGCCAGAATAACAGGCGATCCTTTTGATGCTGATACCAACCTAGGGCCAATGTCTAGATTAGATCTTAGAGATGATTTGCATGAGCGAGTGAAAGAAAACATAAAAGCAGGCGCTAAGTGTATTCTTGGAGGACAAATCCCTGATTTTAAAGGGCGACATGCTTATTACACTCCTACAATTTTAACGGGGATAAAAAAAGGTATGCCTGCTTATGAAGAAGAAATTTTTGGACCCGTGGCTTTAGTTATTTCGGCAAAAGACACTGATGATGCCGTAAAAATTGCAAATGACACACCTTTTGGCTTAGGTGCAGCAGTATTTACAAAAGATGGATCACTTGGAGAACAGGTAGCAAAGACTCATTTAAATGCCGGCTCTTGTTTTGTGAATTCATTAGTTAAATCTGATCCACGATTACCTTTTGGAGGGATTAACCAATCTGGTTATGGTCGTGAACTGGGGTTATTTGGCATTAGAGAGTTTGTAAATATTAAAACAGTTTACATTAAATAAGCTGCACTTTGTCCTAAATACCACCTGTTTTTGGCTTTTATGGCAAGCCATATTTGATGTTACTAAGGTTAAATTTGAATTACCTTAAGCAATTACTATGAAAAACTTTGATTGGACCTCATTTACAATAAGAATTTTAGTGAGAGCAAGTCTAAGCGATATTTACAACGCTTGGACTAGAAGCTCTGAAATAGAAAAATGGTTTTTGAAAGAAGCCATCTTTACGAACACAGACGGGACTAAGATAGGTAAAGAGGAATCTATTCGGGAAGGTTATAACTACGAATGGCTCTGGTATCTATATGATGATAGGGCAACAGGTAAGATAACAGAAGCAAATGGTTCAGATTTTATCCAGTTTACTTTTGAAGGAGAATGTCTTGTTGATGTGAAGCTATCTGTTCAAAAAAACTATGTTTTAGTAGAGCTTACTCAAAAGAACATACCCACTGACGAAAATAGCATGCGGAATATTAGATTGGGATGCCATAATGGATGGTCATTTTACCTTGTTAATTTAAAATCCATTTATGAAGGAGGTATTGACCTGAGAGGTAAAGACCCGGACTTTAAGCCAATGCTGAATACCTAATCTTAACCGAATTTGGAGTGTCAATTACACTGGAAGGTCAACCAGATCTTTTAGATATAGAAACAAATTATCATAAAGATGGCGGCGGATTCTGGGGTGCCTTAAATAACGAAGAACTGGTAGGTACCATAGCTTTAATGAATGTTGGCCATAATACCGGTGTTATCAGAAAAATGTTTGTGAAAAAAGATTATAGGGGTAAGGAATTGAGCATTGCTCAGCACTTGCTTGAATCACTTATTGATTATTGCAGGCAGCACAACATTGCGGATATATATCTTGGAACAGTAGACATTCTTAAGGCTGCATGCAGGTTTTATGAACGAAATGGTTTTGTAAGGATAAAAATGGAGGAGCTTCCATCCTATTTCCCAAGAATGAAGGCCGACAATACGTTTTATCACTTAGATTTGAGAAATTAATGCTTTAATAAGCAATTTGAAATATCAGCACATGAATGTAATCAATGAATCAGGTATCCTGGCCATATCAACAAGACTGCAGCGCTTAAGTGAGCAGTTTCGTAAGGATGGGTTTCTTCTTTATAAAGCGCACCATATAGATTTTGAGCCCAAATGGTTTCCTGTTATTTATACACTGCATTTTAAGCCAGTGTTAAGTGTTGTTGAACTTGCAGCTGAAATTGGTTATACCCATCCCTCAACCATTAGCTTACTAAAAGAGTTGGAAAAAGAAAAGATCATACGATCCAAAAAAGATAAACAGGATGAACGGAAAAGACTCATTTTACTAACTGAAAAAGGTAAAAAACTGCTTGAACAAATGCAGCCTGTATGGGATATAATGGTTTTAGCCTTAACTGATGTAACAAATACTAGCAACAATATCATGAAAGCTATTGCTGAGGTTGAACAAAAACTAGAAGAGCAAAGCTTTTTGGAAAGGGCAAAAAAAATATCGCCACCTGTCAAATAGCTTTTAAGCTAATTCCGGGGTGGCTCTTTTAAAATACAAATGGGTTAGTATCATTAGCATACCTATCATGATAGAGACATCTGCAATATTAAACACACCTGTTTGAAAGATTCCAAAATCTATATGCAAAAAGTCAGTAACTGATCCGTATAATAGTCTATCGTATAAATTCCCAATACCACCGCCGATTACAAAGCTAACCCCAACAATTAATAATCTATCCAATTCGGTTTTGCTCAAAATATAATAGATGCCAAAACCCAATACAAACAATGGTAATAAAGAAAGCAGTACAAACTTAACAGGTACAGGTAGTGCCTCTCCTGAACTTAAAAAAGCACCTGAATTCTCAACCTTAGTTAAGGTAAAATTGTTACTAATGATCTTTATGTTCTCATTATAATCTACATGCTTTCGTACAATACTTTTAGTAACTTGATCGCAACCAATGTTAAACAATACAAGTGATAGAACTAACACCCTTCTAAGAATCTTTCCTGTTATCATTTTCATGTGTTAAATACCCGCTTAATATAGTTATATGTTGTGTATGATTAAAGGTAATTGATTTTTTTTACCAGAATGTTGACATATAAACTCCTTTAGTAACGTAAATATTTAGAACAAACGTTTGCGCAGGGATATAAAAATATTATTTAACAGATTAGCAAAACAAAATCACTTATTCTTTAAATGAGAAAGTTAATTCTATTTTCCATGATGGCTGTCTTTACCTCACAGTCATTTGCACAAAAAGCTGCACCAGATCCAAAAATATTTTGGTCAGAAAGTTTTAAAAGCGGCAAATTACCAGATGGCTGGTTAAATGTTGATAGCAGTAAAAAAGACCTGGCATGGCTAATTACCAATCAGCCATACCCTGGCTCCTATCAATATCAGCAGCAAGCACCTCCTATTGCTTCAAAAAGCCGTGGCTATCATTTACAGTTTCAGGCAGGCTATTTTGTTGATGAAGATCAACCATCATGGGTTAAAAAAAAACAGCATCCCGATACCTGGATGCAGACAGCAGCTATAAACTGCTCTGGCAAATCCTCAGTAATACTTCGTTTTCAGCATACCTTCCGGTATAATAGCGAATTTGCAGCAACTGGAGCTGGTCTTTATGTTGGTGTAAGTACTGATGGCGAGAAATGGACCGACTATAATGTAACTAATAATGTGCCTTCAGCAACGGATATGTTTACTCCTATTAATCAGGAGGTAAATATCACCAAGGTGGCTGCCAGGCAGCAAAAGGTATATCTCCGATTTTATTGGAAGGGTTATTATAGCTGGTATTGGATGGTGGATGATATTGAGTTAGCAGAAGCTTACAATAAAGACCTTGCTATAACGCGCTTAACGTCGCATAACGAGGAAGAAAATACCTTCACTAAAAACGATGTTTTAGCTGTTACAGTTAAAAATAGCGGTATCGAAAGCATTAGATCAAACTTTAAAGTTGTGGGCACTATTGACGGAAAAAAAGAAGTTTCTGCAGATGTTATAGCTAGTAAAAAGCCGATTTCAAGTGGTCAGGAGATCACTGTCAAATTTCCTGCTATTGATTTAACAGACAAGGCAACACACAATTTAAACTTTAGTTTAAAGTTTGACGCAGATGAGAAGCTTTCTAACAACACATTAAAAGCAAAGATAAATGCCAAAGAGACTAAAGTTGGAAACCTCACTGATTTTAAAGCCAATGGAAATGAGTTTAATGTTACGGCTGGGTTTTCGGCTTTTAAAGTAATATTCTATACTGATGATATTTTCAGAATCTGGATGGCGGCTGATGGAGAATTTACCAATCCTGCAGGTAATGATATTGTAGTTAGCTACGATGTTAAAAATCCTGCTGTTAATTCAACCGACAAGGGTAGTTATTACCAAATAAGAAGTAAAGATTGTGTTGTTCGTGTTTACAAACAGCCATTACGCTTTGCGATGTACGATGTAACGGATACTAAACCTATCTGGGAGGAATCTGAGTCAATGTCGTTTGGTGCAAGAACAAAACAAACGATGAAACGCCATAATGACGAATATTTTTATGGCGGAGGTATGCAAAACGGCTATTTTTCTCACAGAGATAAAGATATTCTGATTGAAAAAGGTGGAGGCTGGGATGATGGTGGAAGAGCTAATCCTGCCCCATTCTATATGTCTACCGCGGGTTATGGAGCGTTCAGAAATACATTTGATGCTGGTAAATACTCATTTAAGGAAACACTGAGCTTTACACATAATGAAAACCGTTTTGATTGTTTTTATTTCTTCGGCCCCTCATTAAAACAAATACTTAACGGTTATACTCAAATCACCGGACGCCCATTTTTAATGCCGCGTTGGGCTTTAAGCATGGGCGATGCAAACTGCTATAATCGTGGTGTTAAAGGTGACGACAGCAAAAACTACAAGGGAACAGGAACAACAGGCACCACACCTGATGTAATAAAATTGGTTGCCGATAAATATATAGAAAACAAAATGCCTCGCGGATGGATCTTGCCTAATGATGGTTACGGATGTGGTTATACCAAGCTGGATTCAACCATTGCAGAGTTAAAGAAAAGAGGCTTTTACACTGGACTTTGGACAGAAAACGGGGTAGAAAAAATTGCGAAGGAGGTTGGAGAATACGGATCCAGATTAGCAAAATTAGATGTTGCGTGGGTTGGTCCGGGTTATAAATATGCATTAGACGGCTGTAAGGCTGCTTATGAAGGTATAGAGAACAATAGTAATGCCCGTGGCTTTATTTGGAGTGTAATGGGCTGGGCTGGTACACAGCGCTATTCAACAGTATGGTCCGGAGATCAAAGTGGTAACTGGGAGTATATCCGTTTTCACATTCCGACTATTATTGGTTCCGGATTGTCTGCTCAAAATGCGGCAACGGGCGATGTGGATGGTATTTTTGGAGGCAGTGATTCTACTTATGTAAGAGATTTACAATGGAAATGCTTCACTCCTGTTTTAATGGTTATGAGTGGTTGGGCCAAAAAGAACAAGCAGCCTTATCTGCAGGGGGAAGTTAATTCTGCTACCAATAGGAAATACCTTCAATTAAAGATGCGCATGACTCCGTATATGTACACGCTTTGTGAAGAGGCCTATGAAACCGGTATCCCGGCATCAAGAGCTATGGTTCTTGAGTTTCCCGAGGATGAGGTTACTAAAGGTAAACAAACTCAATATCAGTTCATGAACGGTGAATCACTATTAGTGGCACCAGTTTATAAAAGTGAGTCCAAAAGAGACAGTATTTATCTGCCCAAAGGGACATGGTATGACTATTGGGATGGTAAGGCTTACACCGGCAACACCTGGGTGAACAATTATTCCGCGCCTTTAGAAAAACTGCCGCTATTTGTTAAACAAGGCGGAATTATACCAATGTATCCTCAAATGGATTACGATGGAGAGAAAAAAACTGACAGCTTAACGTTAGACATTTATCCGTTCCAAAAATCTAAATTTGATATGTATGAGGATGACGGACTAACCAGAGATCATAGAAAAGGTGCATTCGCAAAAACATTGATTGAAGTTGATGCCACTACTGGTATACAAATTACAATAAATGCTGCCAAAGGAGATTTTGAAGGTAAGAACAAGCAAAGAGTTTATTTGCTTGATGTACATAATCCAAAAGCACCTAAGAAAGTTAGTGTTAATGGCAAAAAGTTAAAAGCTTACAATAATTTGCAACAATTTGAGAAGGCCAGTACGGGGTATTTTTTCAATGCTAATGACAGATCTGGTACTGTTCATATCAAAACAAATTACTTAAGTACATCTGCTAATCAAACGATTGCGTTGAATTAATAGATTGTAGAAGCACAAAAAAGAGGCAACCGCGGCTGCCTCTTTTAAATATATGATAGATTTAATTATTTTCTGTTTCCGAAGTCACAAAACTGAACATCTTTCTTAGGTCTGAAAATCATATAAAGCCCTACACCTATTAAAACCAATGCAGTAGTATATTGTGAAATATCAAAGAATATCAGGTCCTTTAAAGTAAATACACCTCCAAGTATCACAAAAAATACCCACCCACCTGCTTTAAAGTTCTTCCTGTAGCCTATTAATAATCCAAAAGCCAAAAAGAATGTATGCCAGCTCAACACCCAGAATGGAATACTAAGGCCAATGTTTCTCAATAAGAAGATAGCGCCAATCACAAGTAAAAAAATACCCATTCCGAAATGGCGATTTGATCTGGTTTTGTTATCTAAAGTTTCCATAGCTTTTTTTTCTTCAAAACTACTTGCAAAAACAACGTTCATCAATGATAAGGGGGCTGTATTATAGAAAACTGTCGGTAAATAATCTTAAATGTCCGGTAAAACATCTATGGTTGTTCACTAAATGATCCCGGTTTATTAAGCAGTTCGAAATACTTATCCAGATTCGTGCCTAAAGACTCCTCGAACGAAGCCTTTAAATCTTCTGGTTGTGGATGTTTATTCTTCCATTTATCAAAATAATGCTTAAAGGCTATATCCATTTTATCTCTTCCAACAGAGTTTTCGAGGATATACAACCATAAAGCAGTTTTGATGTAAGATGTCATGCTGTAATCATCAGATGAAGTAAATTTATCTGAAGGTGTTTCAATAGCCGATTTCATTGGGATACTGGCCATTGCACCATAAGTACGATCTAGAAATTCCTTTTCAGGTAAAGCCTTAACATCTGCGGGAATAGCATCACCAAATATGGAGTTGGCTCTGTATTTTTCAGCCTCGTATCTGAATTGGAAATAAGTGTTTAGGCCCTCGTCCAACCATGTATGTTGTCTTTCATTACTACCAAGCATACTCATAAACCAATTGTGGCCAATCTCATGTGCAATAACACCGTCTAACGACTCCTTTTTAGCATCGGGACTCGTAATTAAAGTAATGGTAGGATATTCCATACCCCCGCTTGAGTTGTTTGCCGGCCCCTCTACTACCTGTACAACCGGATACTCATATTCGCCAACCCAATTACTATATTTCCTTACGGCATCTTTTGTATAATCAATACTGTTACTCCATAGTGTTTCCTTTTTATTGTGGTAGTAGTTAAAAGCATCAATTACTTTACCTGATGCAAGTTTAACAGTATCGTATTGTATTACGAAATCCTTATCAGCAAACCAGGCGAAGTCTGGAACACTGTCGATTTTATAGGTCAGCTTCTTGGTAGCGTTTTTGTTTATAGGTTTGTAAACTACTGGGGGGGCTGTTCTATTGGCAACGTTTTTGGCCCCAATACTTTTATACAATGCGAGTTCATCTGAATTCTGTAATACTCCTGTTGCGCCTACAACGTAGTCAGATGGTACAGTTATATTTACTTTAAACGTGGCATAGTCGCTGTAGAATTCACCCATATCAAGGTAAGGAAACTCGTGCCAGCCATTTTTATCAAACACGGCAGGCTTAGGATACCATTGGCAAACCATAAACTCGCCATCAGCAAAACCGGATCTGGAAAAATAAGAAGGTAATTTTACTTTAAAATCAATTGTAATTGTAACTGAATCACCAGGCTTTAAGGGCGACTTTAGTTTTAACTTAATTACATCGATATATTGAGGATTAGGATGGGCCTCGGTTTCCGCCGTTTTACCGTTTACTTTAAAATTCAGGCCTTCGATACTGCCATGCGTGTATTTATCTAACTTTTTAACACGGGAAGTGTCATTCTTTATCTGCTGAAACAACGCCGTAGATTCCTGTTTATAGGCATTTGGCCAAATATGAAACCAGATAAAGTCAAGCTCAGATGGGGAATTGTTTTTATATACTATAGTTTCAAAGCCTTTTAAAGACTTATCTTGATCATTAAGAGCAACATCTATATTATAATTCACATGCTGTTGCCAATATTTTTCCTGTGCAAATGCTGTGGATGTAAAGCATAACAATAAAATTATCAGGTATTTTCTCATCTGTATGTAATCTCCTTTTTACTTAAGTTTTTAAATATAATACTCTATTTTAATTTAGCAAGTACGCACACTCATATCAAAAGTTGCTCCAATTTATTCTATTCTGCCAACCAAACACAAATTCTATAAAACTTAAAGTGATGGCTTTCCAATATATATAAGGATATGAAAAATTATTTAACCATCGCCATTATAGCAATAGTGGCATTATTTACTTCTTGCTCTCCTACCGCAGAAGTTGAAGTAGCACAGGCAAAACTTGCAACAACAGCTGATGCCAAAGACATTGGATTGGCAAAATTCTATCAATTAAAAGACGGGAAGATGAGAATGGATTTGGAACTTAATTTTCCGGCAAGGGCCGACAGTACTGTAGCTGTTCATTTTCATGAGCATGGAGATTGTGGCGACATGGGAAATAATACGCATGGACACTGGAACCCTACAAACGAGGCACATGGTAAATGGGGATCTGCTGCATATCACTCTGGTGACATCGGGAATATTCAACTAGACAGCAAGGGTCACGGTTCAATTTCAGTTACTACTGACAGGTGGAGCATTGAAGAAAACGATATCAAAAACATCATTGACAGAGGGATAATAGTTCATGGAGGTACCGATGACTATACTACCCAACCTACAGGCAATTCCGGACCTAGAGTTGGATGTGGTGTAATTGTTAAACTTTAATTTTATTAAGGGATGAATTGAGCAGGAAGCAGTAAAAGGGCCTACTCATTCATCCTACTGATTGATACAAATTAAATCACCAAAATTTTACGCTAAAATGTTACAACCAAATGGGTTATGGATTGTTATAAGTGTATAAAAACTTATAAAACATGAAAAAATTATTGTTGCCCAGTGCAATAGGGATGGTTCTTCTATTTGCCATTTTGTTAAATGCTTGCAATAGTACGAAGATCATTTCATCCTGGGCTGATCCTCAGGGGACAATAGAAAAATCTAATAAAGTGCTGGTGATTGGATTAATGGGCGCGAAAGACAGAAGCCTTAAAGAAAATGTAGAGAACGTAACCGTACAGAATCTTAAGGCCCATGGCATTAATGCAGGCTCGGCACTGGCCGAGTATGGCCCAAAGGCTTTTGAGGGTCTAAGTGAATCTCAGGCGCTTAAGAAAATAAAAAACAAAGGGTATGATGGCACTTTTACAATTGCCTTATTAGATAAAACGAAAGAAAAGAATTACAACCCTGGTTCGGTAAGCATCTGGCCAAGAACCTATCGTTTCTGGGGCTACTATCATACGATGTATGCCAGGGTTTATGAACCCGGATATTATACGGTAACCAACAAGTTCATACTTGAAGCGAATTTCTATAGCTTGAATACCGATAAACTTATTTATTCCGTGCAGACTAAATCATCGGATCCTTCCAGTCCCCAGGCCCTTGCTACAGACTTCAATAAAAGATTATTCGATGATATGATTAGTAAAGGTGTAATTAAACAATAGGAGGATACAATGTATGAGAACATTTCCAGTTAGATTCAGGAAAGCGAGCATGGAACTGGATGTCCTTGTAACTTCATCCGATAACTGCCTGAGATTTAAAGTAGAATTGGTTACAGGCGAACCAGACCCTATTGTGCTCAGTCGGGCTAATGGAAAATGGACCATAGAGCACCCGGGATCAAGGTGTTTCCCTCCTGAAGGATATGAAGATCTGGAAAAGGCTATTGATAACTACTTAGAGAAGAATCCGTAAAAATATTAAGCTTTAGCTGCAAACTCATCTGTGTACATTTTAAGGTTCTTTTTTAAGATTCCCCTTGCCATATGTATCCTTGTTTTTACTGTTCCTATTGGTACGTGCAGCATTTCAGAGATTTCATGATATTTAAAGCCTTCAAAATACTTAATGAACGGGGTTAAATATTCAGGTTGAAGTTTCTTCATTGCATTATGAATGTCTTCAAGCATAAATTTATTTTCCCCTGAATTCCCGGTAGCACTATTCTGTAATTGCGACACAGGGATTTCTTCGTGCGTAGTAATGAATGATCTGGTCTTAACTCCCCTTCTATAGCTATTGATAAAAGTGTTTTTCATGATGGTATATAACCATCCACGAAAATTTGTGCCATCCCTGAATTTTCTGGAATAGCGCATTGCCTTCAACAAAGTATCCTGAACCAGATCATTGGCATCCTCATAGTCCTGGGTAAACTTAAAGGCAAAAGTTTCTAGAGCGCTTTGATTTAGACTAAGCTGGTGGTTGAAATCAGTAGTGTTCATGGCTAGGAGGTTTAGGGAGTGACTACTTTTTAATTCATTTTGATCAATATTTCAATGGTAATGATATCTGTCAAAATACGTACCAAAACATAGATAACGTTCTGATAGCCAACATTCAAGTTCTCTCCTACTCCTGATCCAGGTATTCCATTCCCAGAGGCGTTATTGAGGCTGAATGCTGTACGCTATGTCTATTGATTGTTATAAACCCCAACTCTTCAAGTTCTTCATACTGTTCTTCCATTCCACCCAGTATTGAAGAACTTACTTGTTGGTCAATAATCTCTAATAATGATTTGATTTCCTCTTTTTCCATGGCATTAATACTTTAATAGATTTCTTTAAACGTCTACTTAAAGTTAATAAAAACCATTTGTTTTTTAACTATGAAAGATTATTGCTTTTATAATGAATGTCAGACAGGTTTCTTAAGGTTTCTGCAGCTGCTTCCGGTGTAATATCACGCTGAGGATTGCCAAGCATTTCGTATCCTACCATAAACTTTTTAATTGTTGCAGAGCGTAAGAGTGGTGGATAAAAGTGCATATGCCAATGCCACTCTGCGTGATCACCGTCGTTTACAGGCATTTGGTGCATACCAGCCGAGTAAGGGAAAGAAACCTGGAAAAGATTATCGTATCTTACTGTTATATTTTTGAGGGCCGAGGCAAGATCTTTTTGCTCTTTATCGGTGAACTCCAATATACTTCTTACATGTCTTTTACTGATAATCATGGTTTCGTAAGGCCATACTGCCCAGAAAGGCACCAGTACTACAAAACTATCGTTTTCAAATACTATTCTCTTTTGCTCTTTAAGCTCTACTTTAAGATAGTCTGTCAGTAAACTTCTGCCGTTTACCTGGAAATATTTTTTTTGATTTATTGTTTCTTTATGGATCTCAAGGGGGATGCTGTTCTGTGCCCAGATCTGACCATGGGGATGTGGATTACTGCATCCCATTAACTCACCTTTATTCTCGAATATCTGAATGTGCTTAATTGAAGGGTTTTCACTTAAAGTTTTAAACTCTTCTGCCCATAACTGGATAATCCCTTTAATTGCATTCAGATCAAGTTCTGCAAGTGTAAGATCGTGACGTGGAGAAAAAGCAATAACTCTACAAATTCCCGACTGGCTTTCAGCTTTAAGTAAACCGTCAATAGCAATTTCTCCTACAGGAGTATCCGGCAATAACGCCGAATAATCGTTTGTAAAAGCAAAATTGGTAGTGTAATCCGGATTTCTACTTCCGTCTGCCCTTTCGTTACCGGCACACAGATAACAAGCAGGGTCGTGTTGAGGTCGGTTGTCGGCAGGCAGGGATTCTACCTTTCCCTGCCATGGACGTTTAGTTCTGTGTGGAGACACTAAAACCCACTCTCCGGTTAATATATTTTGCCGCGTGTGCGGGTGTTCATTCATATCAAAATTGGTATCCATCTTGTGTCTTATCTGTTTTATTCTATTTTACTTCTTCAATTTTTAATATTACACTCGCTCTTGATGAGTTCACATCCGGGTTAAATCCAACTTTCATCAGGAAATCTCCTGTGTAAGATTTGCCGCCTTTTATAGTTGAAGTAGTACCTGGATAAAGATTTATCTCTTCAATTTTGTATTTCTTGGCAGCATCTAATCCCTTTAATAGAATCGGCAGGCTACTGTTTACTCCATACCTGTAGTTTACAAGATAGTTAAAGATCACCCCGGAAGATTTGTTTTCGTCCATATACAGCATTGAAGCTACGCTAGATTCTTTTGGGTTAGATAAGCGGTATTGATTACCCTGCCAGATGATATGCTTTATTTCATTATAAGTTTTAATTGCATCCTGACAGTATTTAAGGTCATTCTCTTTTAAATGACTAACCACGATGTCAAATCCTAATTTACCCATCATGGCCACATCAGTACGGAACTTAATTGGTTG
>NZ_JBFTIZ010000222.1:0-7080 GCF_056395165.1 Pedobacter sp. 10L46_2 | reverse complement strand
ATATAAAATAGGGTAAAAGGAAGCGATTAAAGCTTACTCCGCCACTTAGGATAGGCACAATTTCGGTTTGATCAGCCATCTTTGCCGTAAAGAAGATTACCGCAATAAAATTGATCAATGGCGAGAGCATGTTAACGTAGAAAGGGATTGAACCAGCATAATACAGGGTTACAACCTGCCAAAAGGTAAGGTTTGCGCTTAGAAAATCATCTAGCTTTTCCGACAAGTCAAAAATAACGATAATCACTACAAATAAGGTCAGGGTGTATAGAAACGTGCCCAGATACTTACTGATAATGTACCAGTCGATGATTTTAACCCTGTCTTTTAAGAAACTCATTTATAATTTATTCCCTAAGATAGTTACCATTTTGTTTTTCCATGCATAAAACTCACCTGCAATGATTTTTTCGCGGGCCTGTTTAACCAGCCAAAGATAGAAATGTAGGTTGTGCAAGGTAGCTATCTGTGCACCCAGGATCTCTTTTGAGTGCATTAGGTGCCTTAAATAGGCCTTAGAATATATCTGGTCTGCATGCAAGTTACTGTCGGCTTCAATTGGTGAGAAATCATTTGCCCACTTCTTGTTGCCGATATTAATGATACCATTTTTAGTGAAAAGCATACCATTTCTGGCATTTCTTGTAGGCATTACACAATCAAACATATCTACACCTAACGCAATATTCTCTAAAATATTGATAGGAGTACCTACGCCCATTAAATAACGAGGCTTTTCGTATGGTAAAATATCACATACTATTTCAGTCATCCCGTACATCTCTTCGGCAGGCTCACCAACAGATAAACCACCTATTGCATTGCCCTCACGGTCCATAGAAGCAATAAATTCAGCAGATTTTTTCCTTAGATCTTTATAGACTGAACCCTGTACAATAGGGAAAAGGGTTTGGTTAAAGCCGTATTTTGGCTCTGTTGAGTCAAATCTTGCACAGCAGCGCTTTAACCAGCGATGGGTCATGTTAATAGAAGATGCTGCATATTTATAATCGCATGGATACGGTGTACATTCATCAAACGCCATGATAATGTCGGCCCCAATGGTACGTTGTATATCCATTGCATATTCAGGTGTAAATAGATGCTTTGAACCGTCAATATGTGAATTAAAGGTAACTCCTTCTTCTTTGATTTTTCTTACTTTGCTCAAAGAATACACCTGATAGCCGCCACTGTCGGTTAAAATAGGACGGTCCCAGCCAATAAATTTGTGTAATCCGCCGGCTTGTTCCAGAACATCTAATCCTGGTCTAAGATACAAGTGGTAGGTGTTTCCAAGAATTATTTTGGCATCGATATCATTTTTAAGCTCTCTTTGATGTACTGCTTTAACTGTTCCTGCAGTGCCTACAGGCATGAAAATAGGAGTTTGTATCTCTCCGTGATCCGTTGTAATTGTTCCTGCTCTTGCTTTTGAATGTATATCTTTTGCCTCTAAACTAAACTTCATCTGTGTATGTTTATTGTTTTTTGATTAGAGTAAGTTAGTGTGTAATCTTCCTCTTCAAAAAATCAGGGCAAAAGTAGCAAAAAACCAGCTATTTACGGGCTAAAATTTTTATCAACATAAATGTGCATTACTGATTAAAAATGAGAAATTTGCCAGTTACAAAAATACATCGTGGAATTAACCTTAATTGAGAGCTGCCTGCTCGGCGCTTTAATCTTTTGCTTCTTAATACAGCTATATTTTAGCCTCTTTGTTCACTTAAAACTTGCTCTGGTAAAAGTCGATCCTATTCCCGAAACAGGTAGAAAACCTTTAAGTGTTGTGATTTGCGCACGCAATGAAGTTAATAACCTTACAGAATACTTGCCTTCCGTTTTGGAGCAGAATTATCCTGATTATGAGGTTATTGTTGTTAACGACAGATCCTGGGATGGTACACGTGAATTATTGGAAACCTTTGAAAAACAATATAAGCACCTTAAAGTTGTTCACGTAAATGAAGGAGAAAAGTTTATAGCAGGTAAGAAATTTGCAGTTACCATGGGTATTAAAGCAGCCACAAATGAGTGGCTTGTTTTTACAGATGCCGATTGTTTGCCTGCCTCGCAAGATTGGTTACTGAGCATGCAGCAACCCGAAAATGAGCATGTGGATATCCTTTTAGGTTATTCACCTTATATAAAAAAGAGAGGGATATTGAATGCTTTAATTCGTTTCGAGACATTTTTTACAGCAGTAAATTACCTTTCATTTGCTTTAAAAGGTATGCCTTATATGGGGGTTGGCCGCAATATGGCGTATAAGAAATCATTATTTTTTAAGAAAAAAGGGTTTGCGGCACACATGCATATACCTTCGGGCGATGATGATCTTTTTGTAAATGCTCATGCAACCAGAAGTAATACCGCAATTTCTATTAATAAGGATGCTCATGTTTGGAGCGAGCCAAATACAAGTTTTGGTGCTTATCTGAGACAGAAGAAAAGACATTTTGGAGCAGGTAAAATGTATAAAGGAAAACATAAGTTCATCCTCTCGTCGCAGATTATTATTCAATTCCTGTTTTATGCTTTCTTTGTCGCTTTGTTGTTCTTTAAAGCTACCTTATATATATCACTTGGTGTTTTTGTATTGAGTATTATAATAAGGTGTTTTGTTTACCCACGCCTTTTAAAGCGGTTAAGTTATGGTAATTTGAGTATTTGGTTTCCTGTTTTGGATATTCTATTATTCATTTTTCTAGTGTTTAACGGCATTCTGTCTATATTTGTTAAAAAAGTACAGTGGAAATAAAGTCTACTCTAATACAGAAATATTTTAAAGAGCTAACTGATCAGCAGATAGCTCAGTTTGATCAATTGTACGAATTGTACAGTTTCTGGAATTCCCAGATCAATGTAATTTCAAGAAAAGATATTGATGAGTTATATGAACGCCATATTCTTCATTCGTTGGGAATTGCCAAATTCTGCACTTTCAAAGCAGGAGAACGTGTGTTGGATGTGGGTACCGGAGGTGGATTCCCTGGCATACCGCTAGCTATTCTTTTTCCAGAAACTCAGTTCCATCTGGTTGATTCTATTGGTAAAAAGATTAAAGTGGTTACTGAAGTAGCTGCGGCATTAGGTTTAAAGAATGTTAAAGCGAGTCATTTAAGAGCTGAACAGATTGCAGACAAGTACGATTTTGTAGTTTCCAGAGCAGTTACCAGGCTTATTGATTTTTATCCATGGGTAAAAGGGAAGTTTAATAAAGAATCTAAAAATGCCATTCCTAATGGTATACTATATTTAAAAGGTGGTGATTTAAAAGAAGAGATTTCTGAATCAAAACTAAAAGCGGAATTATATCCGCTTTCAGCTTACTTTGAAGAAGAGTTTTTTGAAACCAAATACGTGGTTTATATACCGCAGTAAGGTTTAATTGGTAAGCTTCAAATCTTACAGGGCAGCTTCCTTTTTTAGTTCTTTAAATAGCCACCAGATGCTACTTTTTCTTAAAGCCGATCTTTAGTGATCGGCTTTAAAGTTTGATCATATGCAATGAAATCTTCTGATAATCTTAAGTAACCTCGATCATAATATAGCCAATGCATTACATCATCAAGGATTTTAGAAGGTTCAATAACTGGCTTTCCAATTTTTACTTGTTGCGTTTCGACATTAATAAATAATATTAGAAGTGCGCAAATACTCGCTAATATTAACTTTATTTTGGCTACTTTATTGGTCATAAAGTTTTTTAATAAAATCTATTTAGGAATTAATTACCTGATTTTTCTTTCACATTCACGGTGCCTTCTAGCGTTGTCTTAGTCCCTTCTTTTGTTTCTAATTTATCCTTGGTAAGAAGTCTATATGTTGTAGATAGGGATTTTGCTTGTTCTTCATTTTTAGTAGGTGATGTTGCTGGTTTCCCTTCGGCAACGTGAATTTTATATGCCAAAATTATTGATTTGGCTGGTTCTCCATTTTTGGTAGAGGAAGTAATCACGTCGTTTTCTTTAATAGATATTGATTTTCCTTCCTCTTTCACTGGCTCAACAGGAGGTGGAGGAGGAGGCACTGGTTTATCAGGCACTACAATTGGCGGTGGGAACTTTATCTTTTTAACGGATCCTGCTTTTTTAGGAGCTCTGACTTCATCAGGTTTTACTATTGGTGGTGGGAATTTGACCTGTTTAACCACGGGAGGCGGTGGTGGCGCAATTCTAACTTTTGTAATTTGGCTCTCTTTAGTTGTTTTAGATTTTGCACCTGGTTTAGTCTTAACCTCTATTATTTCAGCTGCTTTTTTCTTAGGTGTTTCCTGTTTTACAGATTGATCGGACTCGTATTTCTCCGGATACAAGTCTATCACTGCATAGTCTTTAGTAAACGCCATGGTGGATGCGCAGAGCATCCCTCCGGCAATTGGCAATGCAAACAGGAGTTTGAGCCTCGCTCTTCCCGTTGATTTTTTTTTGTTTAACATGTTAATTCTCCTTTTTAATATTGATTGATTGAATATTTGATTGGTAAGCTGATTAGGCGCAATACCAAAGGAATTTTGAATCAGAAACATCGCGTATTGATGTTTCTGAATGTCCTTATGTGTTGTGATGTCGTCGGCGATGTATTCGTGCAGAAGCTTAATTTCTTTTTTGATGAAATAGGTGATGGGATTAAACCATGATACGATTTGAATGATCTCAAAGAAAATTATATCTAAACTGTGTTTCTGCTTTATATGCACCATCTCATGCTTAAGAATGGTGTTTTTCTCCTGCACAGATGGATTTAAGAACAATAGGTTAAAGAAAGAGAAGGCAGCATGTGATTCGCCTAGTTCAACATACGTAATTTTTCCAGATTTCTGTTTTTTAGCATTAATGGAAAGTAAAATGATCTTATATATGCTCATTGCCATTTTTATTGCAAAAAATAAGGCTATAAAGAGGTAGCAATAAATCAACAGATTGCTTATCGTAAATGCATTAGATTTTTCGATTACTGGCGTTAATTGAACCGATAAGATCGTGACTTCCTTTTGATTGTTTAATAGATTATTGAGGTAGCCTACCTGCAAAAGTGGAATAATGAAAGCTATAATACTCGTTATAATAAGATAATACCTATTTAAGGAATAGAAAGTTTCCTTATGTAAAAGCAAACGGTAGAAGCCGTAAAACGCAGCTAAATATAGATTAGCCTCTAGCAGATAGTACAACCAGTTCATCATTTCTTGTTTTTAAGTTTTTCAGCAAGTTGGATCAATTCGTCGAGCTCATCCATGTCCATGTTTTTCTCTTTTACAAGGAAAGATACCAGGCTCTGATAAGAATTTTCGAAGTAATTGTTCATTACTTTATCAAATGCAAAGTGTTTGTACTCGTCTTCAGTTATTATAGGAAAGTAGATATGGGTGTTGCCAACGGCCTTATGATCTATAAACCCTTTGCCTTCTAATACTCTGATTACCGTTGACACCGTATTGTATGCTGGTTTTGGTGGGGTCATTTTGTCTATAACATCCTTTACCAACCCCTCTTTTATTTCCCATAAAATTAGCATTACCTGCTCTTCCGCCTTTGTAAGTTCTCTCATCATTTATTAAATATTGTTGTTAATTAAAGTTACTACTATTTTTATAGTTTACAAACTATTTTTGTAGTTTGTTTTTAATTATCTGATTTACAGTTATATATTTTAGTTTGTTGGTTGGTAGATAAATAAATATATAATTTAGCCCATGAGTTTAATCCACAAAATAGGCCTCACCTTAATTAAGAGTGTGGGGCATGTAACTGCCAAAAGTTTGCTGGAACATTTTGGTAATGCAGAGGTTGTATTTAAAGCAAGTAGAAAAGAATTATTGCAAATTCCAGGGATTGGGCCTGCAACCGCAGATCAAATCCTGACTAATGATGCCCTAAAAATTGCTGAAGAGCAACTAAAATTTATTAAAAAGCATAGGGTTGAGGTTTTGGTTTATACCGATGATAACTATCCTAAGCGGTTAAAAAACTGCTTTGATGCACCCGTTTTACTATACTATAAAGGCACTGCTAACCTTAACCATAATAGAATTATAAGTGTTGTTGGCACCAGAAAGGCGACAGAATACGGTAGGCAACTGTGCAAACAACTGGCGGTAACTTTGGCTGATTATGATGTTGTTATAGTTAGCGGCCTGGCATATGGCATTGATATAGCTGCTCATAAAGAAAGCTTGTATCAGGACATACCTACCATTGGGCTTCTTGCGCATGGGCTCGATCGGGTTTACCCTCCATTACATCAGCCAATAGCCCAAAAAATGATGCTAAACGGTGGTTTGCTTACCGAATTCCCGTTGCATACCAATCCAGATAAAGAGAATTTTCCGAAGCGAAACCGGATCATTGCAGGGCTTGCAGATGCCATAATAGTTGTAGAAGCCACTGCTAAAGGAGGTGCGTTAATTACAGCTGATATCGCAAATTCCTATCATCGCGATGTCTATGCTTTCCCCGGCAGAACAACTGATGTGAGTTCTGAGGGATGTAATTTCCTGATTAAAACGAATAGGGCAGCGCTGATTAATCATGCAAAAGACCTCGCTTATTACCTGGGGTGGGATGAAATAAAGACAAAAAAGACTGAGCAAACTCAATTGTTAATTGGGCTCTCCAAAGAAGAACAGAAAGTTGTTGACCTTTTACAGGTATCGGATTTAAGGATCGATGAACTGTCCATACGGTCGGAAATTCCTCAAAGCAAACTCGCCATGCATTTGTTAAACCTTGAAATGCAAGGGATTCTGATTTCTTTACCGGGTAAAACGTATAAATTGAGTGGATAAACGCATTAGCTTCTGTAATGAAATTTTTTATTTACCTACATATTGCATTGTTTGTAAGTCTATTGGAGTACTAGATTAAAATAATATTCTATATTTTGTATTATTTCAATATTAAATTACGAATATTCATTTATAAATAAAATTCCAATCTTCAATCTGTATTTTTGTGTCATGTGGTACAACAATATTTTAGAAACCATTGGTAATACACCATTGGTAAAATTGAATAACATTACAAAGGATATTCCGGCTACGATATTGGCTAAAATTGAGACAACCAACCCTGG
>NZ_JBFTIZ010000221.1:0-7081 GCF_056395165.1 Pedobacter sp. 10L46_2 | reverse complement strand
GGCTATGTCAAATTCGACATTATATAAGTCGCCTTTTCTTTCCCATTCTACTCTTGTAGCTTTTGGAAACGACTTGTTAAAAGCGTTTAATACAGCAGGAGGAACCTCACTAACGGTTATATCCTGAGCGTAGGATAAGCCAGAAATAAGCAAGCAAACCGCAAACAGTAGTATCTTTTTCATAATAAGTTGAATTAGTGTTTTAACTATAACAAAGGAAAAGGGAAAATCTCCTGAGAAAATGAAAAAAAGTTATTCAAATACTATAGCAAGATGCTAAATTATAGTTTAGCCGTTCTTAGGGCATTTATTTTGTTGATGATCTGAAGGTTAGATTCCTGCTCTGTACTAATCAATTCTTTAAGTGAAATATGATCCAATAACTGATCAACAGATAACTGGATCATTTGCCATAAAGAACGCACAGAACAATCTACAGAGTTGGTGCATAGTTTTAATGATCCGGAGTAGTCCTCACAGAACTTATTGCTGTATAGAGAACCGCCAAGCACCTTCATCACCTGATTAATGTTTATGTCTTCGGCAGGCTTAGCTAAAATATACCCCCCCTTATTACCTGGTGTACTGTTTATGTAACCCGCAAGACGAAGCGTACGGGTAAGCTTGGCCACATAGGCAGCAGAAAGTCCCTCTGCATCGCTAATCATAGGAATGCTTGCTCCTTCTTTATCACCATGTCGGGCTATGTGGAGTAGTATCCTTAAGCCATATTCTTCCTGAGCAGTAATTTTCATTGTTCTTATTATTACATCATTCCTAATTCGAGCCGTGCTGTTTCCGACATCATGTCTCTGTTCCAGGCAGGTTCCCAGGTTACAATTACAGTAACCTCATTTACACCTTCAATTTCTTTTACCTTTTGCTCTACTTCTAAAGGGATAGATTGTGCAGCAGGGCATCCGGGAGCGGTAAGCGTCATCACAATCTGCACGTTGTTTAGCGGAGGCAATATCTCTGTTTCATAGATAAGCCCCAGTTCATAAATACTTACAGGAATTTCAGGATCGTAAATGGTTTGTAAACAATCAATCACTTTCTGCTTTAATTCTTCTTTATCCATGACCTTTTAATTTATTTATGATCAGTTTTTTGACTGTTAATCGCCTGAAAAGCGATAGCGTAATTTTTCATTTGTTTTATCATTGACAGTAAACCGTTAGAACGGGTCTGTGCCAAATGGGTCATCATGCCGATCTCTCTTATAAAATCCAATCGGGCGTCAATAATTTCAGTAGGGGTATGGCCAGATAGTACCTTTATAAGCATACTGATCAAACCTTTTACAATTATTGCATCACTATCGGCCTTAAAAAATACACGGCCATCATTATAGGAGGCCACCAGCCACACGGTACTCTGGCATCCCTTTATTTTGTTTTCATCAAGCTTATGCTCATCCTCCAGAACAGGCAACTTTTTGCCCATATCAATAATGTACTCGTACTTGTCTTCCCATGAATCAAACAATGCAAAGTCCTCAATTATCTCTTTTTCTATTTCATGTATCGGCTTAATATTCATTATGAAAGCATTTTTATGGTTTTATGCAAACCTGTAATCAGTGCATCTATTTCTTCTTTTTGGTTGTAAAGGGCAAAGGATGCTCTTATAGTGCCCGGAATGCCAAAGCGTGCCATTAACGGCTGTGTGCAATGATGTCCTGTTCTAACTGCAATTCCTTGATTGTCCAGCAAAACGCCAACATCCTGAGGGTGTACACCTTTAATAATAAAAGAGATCAGGCTTACCTTTTCTTTGGCATTGCCAATAATTTTAAGACCCGGAATGGCTTGGAATTGAGCTGTAGCATAAGCAAGTAATTCTTCTTCATGGGCTCTTATAGTAGCTTTTCCGGTTTCTTTAATAAAATCTAGTGCTGCTTTTAATGCAATGGTATCGGCTATGTTTGGTGTACCTGCTTCATATTTATAAGGCAGATCATTATAGGTAGTTTTTTCGAAGGTAACTTCCTTGATCATCTCGCCGCCACCTTGAAAAACAGGCATGCTTTCGAGTAACTCTTTCTTACCGTAAAGCACACCAACACCTGTTGGCCCATATACTTTATGACCAGAGAAAGCGAAAAAATCGCAATCCATTTCATGTACATTGATATCAAGATGTACAGCTGACTGTGCACCATCTATCAATACTTTAGCACCAACCTGATGCGCTGCTTCAATGATCTCTTTAATCGGGTTAACTGTACCTAATGAGTTTGAAACATGAACAACAGAAACCAACTTGGTTTTGCTGTTAAGCAAAGCTTTGTAGGTATCCATTACAAGCTCGCCATTATCGTTAACAGGAATAACTTTTAAAACAGCACCTTTTTCTTCGCAAAGTATTTGCCATGGAACGATGTTAGAATGGTGCTCCATGCCAGAAATAATAATCTCATCGCCCGTTCCTATGTTTTGCCGGCCCCAGGTATATGCAACCAGGTTAATCCCTTCTGTAGTGCCTCTTGTAAAGATGATTTCTTCTTCAGATACTGCACCTATAAACTCTTGTGCAGTACGACGGGTAGCCTCATAAGCCATAGTGGCTTCTTCTGCAAGGGTATGGATCCCTCTGTGTATGTTGGCATTGTAATGCGTGTAATAATGTGTAAGCGCATCAATAACCACTTGCGGTTTTTGAGAAGTGGCAGCATTGTCAAAATACACCAAAGGTTTGCCCTTAACCATGCGGTTAAGTATTGGGAACTGCTGTCTGAGATCTAAAATGGCCATGTTATTGAATTGCTAAATGTTCATAGATAAGTTTAGATACGTAAGAACGTAAAGGTTCCGGCTTGATCTGGTCAACGATATCAGCAGCAAAAGCTTGTAGTAAAAGCACTTCAGCGCTTTCTTTTGGAATGCCCCTTGCCCTCAGATAAAACATTGCTTCTTCATCTAGCTGACCTATGGTGCAACCATGTGAGCATTTAACGTCATCTGCAAAAATCTCTAGCTGCGGTTTTGTATTTATGGTTGCATTCTCTGATAGCAGGATGTTCTTGTTGCTCTGGTAAGCATTGGTTTTTTGTGCATTGGGTTGAACCATAATGCGGCCATTAAAAACGGCCGTAGAGGTATCGTCAGCAATTCCTTTGTATAATTGATTGCTAAAGCAATTTGGTTTTAAATTGTCTATCAGTGTATGGTTATCAGCATGGCTTTTGCCTTTTAACAGGTACAAACCATAAAGATGGGTTTCATTACCAGCGGCATCAAGCACCAGATTCATATTGTTACGTACTATGCCTCCGTTTAGTGTAATGGTTACCGTGTGTACATAGCTTCGTCCAATTTGTCTGATATGAGTGCTGTTTACCTGGCTGGCATTTGCGGTATCATTTTGAATCTTATAATACTCTACATATGCATTCTCTTTAACTACTACTTCCATTACCTGGTTGTTAAAACTGTCTGACGCACCAAGCGTAGTATAGCTTTCGGTTATTTGTAGTCTGCTATTTTCGTCAGCCAAGACCAGACTCCTCGGTTGCGCAAGGGCCGGATTTTGCCTCGCATCTAAAATATGATAGCAATAGACAGGATGTTCTGGTTCTTTGCCCTTTAAGACATGAACGAAAACACCACCATTGATAAAAGAAGTATTTAAGGCATGAATGCCATCGTTTAAGTAATTACTGCTTTGGTTTAAGTGTGCAGCGACTATTTCTTTATATTCTCCCTTAGCAGCTTCTTCAAGGGGCAATACTACAAGGTCTGTGGTGCCGGAACGGATGGTAGAAAGGTTAGCTATAAAGCGTCCATTTACAAACACTAGCTCATTTGCTTGTTTGTAGCCCGGTAATCTGATAGTGTTCACATCCGCCAAAGTAATTGTGGAGTTTTCTGCTATTAGATATTCTTTGTCGAACAGGCTACTTACGTTTGTATATTTCCAGTCTTCATCGCGATATGTTGGAACGCCATCTTTAGTGAATGCATCAAATCCATTCTGCCTCAAATCGGCAATTGTGTCATTCGGATTTGCTTCCTGCAGCTGTTCAAACTGATCTTTAAAATAAGTTATATTGTTCATTGTAAAGTCTTTTAAATGGACTGCTATTGATTGGCAGCTAAATCAACCTCATCAGTGATGAAGTCGTATCCTTTTTCTTCCAGTTCAAGCGCCAGTTCTTTAGTGCCCGATTTAACAATGCGGCCATTGTAAAGTACATGTACATAATCTGGCTGGATATAATCAAGCAAACGTTGATAGTGGGTGATCAGCAATATTGCGCGATCGGGGCTTCTGAGCTTGTTGATGCCATTTGCAACTATGCGAAGTGCATCAATGTCCAGGCCTGAATCAGTCTCGTCCATGATTGCGAGTTTGGGTTCAAGCATAGCCATTTGGAAAACCTCGTTACGTTTTTTCTCTCCACCAGAAAAACCTTCGTTGATGGAACGGCTCAATAAACGCTGATCTATTTCGACCAAAGCCATCTTTTCTTTCATCATCTTTAAAAAAGCAACGGCATCAAGAGGTTCCTGACCAAGGTATTTGCGCTTTTCATTTACAGCAGCTTTTATAAAGTTGGTGGTACTTACACCTGGTATTTCTACCGGATATTGAAAGGCAAGGAACAGACCTTCGCGAGCCCTGTCCTCGGTTGATAGTTCCAACAAGTCTTTGCCTAAGAAAGAAACGGCTCCTTCTGTAACTTCATATTCTTCTCTGCCGGCAAGTACAGAGGCAAGCGTACTTTTTCCGGAACCATTTGGGCCCATAATAGCATGTACTTCCCCTGGTTTAATATCGAGGTTAATTCCTTTTAAAATTTCTCTTCCGTCGATGTTTGCGTGTATATTCTTTACTGATAGCATAATTCTTATAATTTTTTTTAACCTACACTGCCTTCCATGCTGATGGCTAGTAGTTTCTGTGCTTCAACGGCAAATTCCATTGGCAGCTGATTCATTACTTCTTTGGCAAAGCCGTTTACAATAAGAGCCACTGCGGTTTCTGCATCAATGCCTCTTTGTTTGCAATAAAAGAGCTGATCTTCTCCAATTTTTGAAGTAGTTGCTTCATGCTCTACAATTGCGGTTTTATTTTTAACTTCTATGTAAGGGAAGGTATGTGCCCCGCATTTATCGCCTAGCAGTAAAGAGTCGCACTGCGAATAATTACGTGCATTAGTGGCTTGTTTGCTGGCTCTAACCAATCCTCTGTAACTGTTTTGACTATGTCCGGCAGAGATTCCTTTAGACACTATTCTGCTCCTTGTATTTTTACCAAGGTGAATCATTTTTGTACCTGTGTCGGCCTGTTGATGGTTGTTTGTAAACGCCACCGAATAAAATTCACCTATAGAGTGATCTCCTTTTAGGATTACACTAGGATATTTCCAGGTAATTGCTGAGCCTGTTTCGACCTGTGTCCAGGAGATTTTAGAATGATCGCCCTTACACATGCCACGTTTAGTTACGAAGTTGTATATACCGCCCAAGCCATTTTTGTCGCCAGGATACCAATTTTGTACAGTTGAGTATTTGATTTCTGCCTTTGTATGGGCTACAAGTTCTACCACAGCTGCGTGCAACTGATTTTCATCACGCATCGGGGCGGTACAACCTTCCAGATAGCTTACGTAGCTTTCATCTTCGGCGATAATTAAGGTACGTTCAAACTGACCCGCATTTTCTGTATTGATGCGGAAATAGGTTGAAAGTTCCATTGGGCAACGGACTCCTTTTGGGATATAGCAGAACGAGCCATCGGTAAATACCGCAGAATTTAACGCTGCGAAATAGTTATCCGTCATAGGTACTACCGATCCAAGGTATTTTTTTACCAATTCGGGGTGTAGCTGTATAGCTTCGCTGATTGAGCAAAAGATAACCCCGATTTCCGAAAGTTGTTCTTTAAATGAGGTAGCAATAGAAACGCTATCCATTACCACATCTACAGCTACTCCTGTAAGTCGTTTTTGTTCGTTCAGAGAAATCCCAAGCTTCTCAAATGTAGCCAGCAACTCCGGATCGGCCTCATCAAGGCTGTTCAGCTGCTTTTTAGGCTTAGGAGCCGCATAATATATTATATCCTGATAATTGATTATAGGGTACTTAACATTTGACCATTTTGGTTCCTCTAGCTTTAACCAGTGGTTATAAGCTTTAAGTCGCCAATCCAGCATCCATTCCGGTTCGTTCTTCTTATTCGAGATAAGTCGGATGGTGTTTTCGCTAAGGCCCTTGGCAATTACGTCTGTATCTATGTCTGTTACAAATCCGTATTTGTATTCGGTTAATACGGCCTGTTCCAGAGTATCTGGTTTTTCTTTCATGATAGCCTATATTAATTGTTGAAATATTAATATATATCAAAGATACGGGGTATTTACTATTTGTACAAAATAGTATAAACAGCGTAATGTAATAATTGACAAACAGATTAAGAATTATGACTTTACAAATTATTTGTAATTTTATGCTAACAGCTGAGTCAAACAAATAGAATGAATTGCAAACTGGTACAGCCGCCTGATTATCTTAAAAGATATGTTCGCTACTTCTGGATTTTAGAGGGCGGAAATAATGGTTGCGCACCTACAACATTTGTTGCACTTCCAGATGGGTGTCCGGGAATGATTTTTGGACAGGCAGAGGAGGGGACCTTTTCGGAATCTCATGATTACAAATTGCCGGAAGTGTTTTTATACGGACAAACAACTAAACACACGGAAATCCGTACGGCAGGAAAATTCAATACTATTGGGGTCTACTTTTATCCGGATGCAATAAAATCTATATTTGGGTTTAGTGCTGTTGAAATTACAAATACTTGTTTAGATGTAGATCTGACATCAAAAAAGACGGATTACAACTTATCAGAAAGACTTTTGAATGCCTCATCTCAGGCTCATCAAATAGAACTTATCTCAGGCTACCTGATTAATTTGATTGCTAAAAACAGGAATGTTCCTGATGATTTAACACAGCATGCCGTATCTAAAATGATCAGTTCAAATGGTAATATTACTTTAAAAGAGTTGCAACAGGATTTAAGATTATCTGAAAGAAGTTTTGAGCGGAGGTTTAACCAGCATATTGGTGTC
>NZ_JBFTIZ010000220.1:0-8948 GCF_056395165.1 Pedobacter sp. 10L46_2 | reverse complement strand
GCTTGTACCACTGGTGCTTGCACCATCAGAGCTCGCTCCATAAGAATAATGAGCTGCACCATCAAGTCCCTGCCCATATTCGTATTGCAGATCAGGCCAACGATTTGGCGATTCTACCGAACCGTTAGAGGTAAATTTAATCCCTAGTCTTTTTTTCTTACTATTTCCAGATTTTGTGGTAATAATGATGGCACCATTTGCACCCCGCTGACCATACAAGGCTGCTGCGCCCGGGCCTTTTAATACCGTTACACTCTCTATGTCTTCAGGGTTAATGTCATTTACACTACTTCCATAATCCGCTGGCATGTTATCGCTTCCTGTCCCATAAACAGCGTCAGATGCGTTTGCTGTTCGCCTGCCCCCACTATTATTAATTACAACCCCATCAAGTACAATTAGGGCCTCGTTATCTCCTGTAAGATTATTTTCGCCACGAAGAATAATTTTATTGGAACCCGCCGGACCTCCGTTTGACCGTACCAGGTTTAATCCAGCAACTTTACCCGACAAAGCATCACTCCAGTTTGAAGAAACAGCATCAGTCAATTGATTACTGTCAATCTTAGTAACTGCATAACCTAAAGATTTCTCTTCTCTTTTGATTCCTAAAGCAGTAACTACAACTTCCGACAAATCATTTGAAGATGGCTTTAATGTTGCGTTTAAAGTAGTTAGGGAATTCGCTTTAATCGCAACGCTCTGTGCAATAAATTTTTCATAAGAAATAAAGCTTATTTCAACTGAATAAATACCCGGAGCAACGTTTAGGGCATATTTACCATCATCTTCTGTCTGTCCTACTACCCCGCCTACTATTCGTATAACAGCTCCCGGAAGTGCAGCGCCTGATTCATCAACCACCTTACCTGTTAGCTTTCCATTAGTTTGAGGCTTAGGTATGATAAGTATATTACTGGCACTGGATTGTTTGAAAGTAAAGGATGTACCATTTAGAAGAACGTTTAAAGTTTCTTTTACAGAACGATTTGCTTTATTGATCCTCACAATACGCTGATCATTTAATTGCGTATTGCTGTAGTTTATAGATAATCCACTTAATTTCTCCACTTGCAAGAAAGCATCTTTTAGTGTAATTCCTTGGGCTTCGAAGAAGATAGTCCTATCTATATTTGTTTGCGCCTGGGCTTTAAATATGCTGAACGAAAATTGTAAAAGCACCAGTATGGTCAACAACCATAACTTTTTCATATATTTACTTTGTTTATACTTATTTATTCTTGAGTTTAAATTTTGACTTGAATGCCTGGAATTGTTACCAGCAATTCCGGGCTATCTTTACTATACTTCAGGTAGATCTAATTCATAGTTTTTCCTCCTTTTTGATTAGCACGATATATATAAATGTTCCCGTTTTTCTTAGTATAAGTTAGGCCAGATAATACCATTAACTCGTCCATAACATTATTCAAAGGCATGTTTTTAAACTTCGCAGTTACCCTGGTATTTCCAATACCAGAATCAATAAACTCAATCCTAACACCGTAACGATGCTCCAACGATGACATAACTTCATGTATGGGTACACCATAAAAAACAAAGTGATTTTTGATCCATGAACTTACGTCTGTAGCTTCTGTGGCGTCAAAAGCATAAAGCCCGGTTATTGTGTTGATTTCAATCTGTTCATTAGGGGTCAGGTATCTAACTAAATGACTCTTTCCCTCAATGGTATTCATCACGCCCACTTTCCCACTATTTACTGTTACCGTCACTTTATGATCAGAAGCAAATGCCTTTATATTAAAAGAAGTTCCTAGTACAACTGTTGAAATCTCACCACTTTGTATAACAAAGGGCCTTCTGCGGTGCTTTACATCAAAAAATGCCTCTCCGTCCAATGAAACCGATCGCTTGTTGCCATTAAAATTCTTTCTATATTTTATTTTACTCCCCCCTGCGAGATAAATCACCGAACTATCTGGTAAAAGAATCTTAGACTGCTGACCTTCAGGATTGATAATCTCAGTATACTCTACTGCAGTACTTTCTTTATAAGAAGTGTGTTTATACCACCATAAAGACATGGAACCGACAATTAATATCGATGCAGCGTAAGCTAACCAATGTATTTTTCGGCCAACATTAACAATGTTACCTTTTTCTTCCTTTTGAATATGGATACTGATGAGCTTCCAACTAGTTGGCTCTATCTCATCAGCTTTTTTAAAGTAAGATTTTGAAGCTTCTAATATTTGCATGGTTTCCCTGAACTGCTCCTGATGATTTGGATGCAGTTCAAGCCACTCATGCAATTCGGTTAGCTCCTCATCACTGATTGTTTTTTCAAAATATGCAATTATTAACTGATAGCTATTGTCTTCCATTATACCTGTCTCTAAAATGAAAGACAGATTTTAAGCGCACAGTTACGTAGCGAAGTATATTAAAGTTATGTTAATAAATGATTAACCCCGGGAAGTAAGGTTAGTAGAATCCTTTAGCATTCTTCTTAATTCTTTTATTGATTGATATAGAGTGGTTTCTACCGTTCTTATAGAAATACCCAATACCTCTGAAATTTTCCTTTTATCAACCTGATCAATCCTGCTCATTAGCAAGATCTCCCTTTGTCTTTCAGGCAGTTTATCAATCAAACGTAGTATCTTGCTTACCGACTCCGTGCCAGACAGTATTCGAAAAGGCGTGTGGGTGTCCTCAAAAATGTGATTTTGAAAAGAAATATCTTCAATGGAATCAACCGGATCCTTTTTCTTCTGATTATAGTTTATAGAGAGGTTCCTTGCTGAAGTAAAAAGATAATTTTTAATGTTCAGGATAGAGCTATCACTTCGTCCGTCCCAAATTTTAATGAACAAGTCGGCAATGATCTCTTCTGCTGCTTCATAATCTTTAGTATAGACAGCACAAAAATGACATAATGGTTTATAATACCTATTAAAAAGAGTTTCAAGGGCTACCGAATCATTTTTTCTCAAAAGATCGGTCAATTCTTCATCTGTAAGTTTTAGATACATCCCTGGTTCTTCATTTTGCAAACAAAATTAAAGATGTAATGTTAGCCTAATGTTAAATAATCACTACTCACAGTGCCATCCAAATAGGGAATTTATTTTGAATGTGCTACTAAAGCAAATTTGGATAGTCAGAAATGATCCCATCAACATTTAAAAGTTTTAGTTTGGCAATATCCTCTTTAGTGTTAGCAGTCCAGGGAATCACCTTGATATTTGCAGCATGACATTTCTGTACAAGATCTTTATCAACTAATCTATATTCAGGGCTTAGGATAAATGGATTAAATCCAAGTTCTGCAATATTTTCCTCAAAAGTTTTCTTATTTGCTATCAGGTAAGAGGTTTTTATCTTTGGATATTTTTGATGCAAAATCTGCAGAGTTCTCTTATCAAAAGATTGAATAACTACATAGCTAGATATTCCCTTATTCTCTATCACGTCCATTAATAACTTTACAAATTTCTCGGGTTCAGGGTTTGAGATGTTATCACCCGCAGGACTGCATTTGGTTTCAATGTTATAGAACATTTGTTTTTTCCCCTTTGAATACTGTTGAACAGAATCAACCAAATCTGCTAACCGAGGGATATAAGATTTGATCTTTTTTTGTTCAGGGAAACCTGTATGCGGCTTGGTCCCCAAATCAAATACTTTAATCAAATCATAATCCATTTGATATACAACATACTTTTTCGAATCTGCCGAAGGTATTTCCTTACCTTCAGGAGTTAGCATAAACCCTGGGCTTAAATAATCGTCGTGAGTTACCACAACTTCACCATCTTTAGTTATATGCGTATCCATTTCTAAGGTTGTAACCCCAATATCTATAGCATTATGCATTGCAATAATTGTATTCTCAGGCATTAAGCCTCTGCCACCTCTATGTGCTTCAGTGCTAAATGCGGGAAATTCAGAAATTTTGTCAGAGCTGTTATTTTTGATGGTTTTACATCCAAGCAAGCACAGTAATGCTAAAGAGCTCATACAAATTATATTCTTCATTTTATCTATTTTAAAATGTTAAGGACCTCAGCAAATTTATTAATAAAGCAATTAAGCCTCTGTTAAGTATTCATTAAGCCAGAGCCCACTTTACATATTAAGATTCAATCTCACTCAATAAATATTGTTTCACCAGATTTTTGAACTCTAGGATCTGAGTTTCCACCCATTGCGTATCTCTTCCTAATTCTTTAGCCATCAAGCTGGCCACCTCTGGGGCAAGCAGTAACGCGCCTTTTGCATCAAGAAACAACAGCCGCATTCTACGAGAAAGTACATCCTCTATAGAGCGTGCCATTTCATTCCTCACCATCCAGATCACTTCTGCTTTTACGTAATCGTATCCCTTATATACAGGAACATTTAATTCTGGTTCATCTACCATCAGCGTCCTTATCCCTTCCGCATCTGCGCCATAAATCCCTAAAGCACCTTCATCAATTCCCGGAAGATAACCGTGAATCTTAACGCCTTCAGTAATACATTTGGCCGCCGGCAGCTTACCAAGCTCAATAGCCTTATTTACCACATCCATAGCCATTCTCCGATAAGTAGTCCATTTACCCCCGGTTATGGTAACGAGCCCCGATTTACTGATTATAAGCTTATGGCTTCTGGATATTTCCTTTGTACTATTGGTGTTTTTGCCTGGAGCGGCTAAAGGACGTAATCCGGCAAATGCAGCCAGCACATCAGACCGAGATGGTACCTTTTTCAGATATTTACCTGCCGTACTTAATATAAAATCAATTTCCTCGTCCAGTGGTTTAGGCTCCAAACTGTGCTCATCCAATGGCGTGTCTGTAGTACCTACAAGCACTTTCCCATGCCATGGAACAGCAAACAACACACGTCCGTCTGATGTCTTTGGAATCATTAAGGCGCTACTGCCTTGCAGAAACGACTTGTCGAGCACCACATGAGCACCCTGACTTGGTCGCACTATTGGATTACCAGAAGGCACATCCATCTTTAAAATCTCATCAACAAACACACCGGTAGCATTCACCACCACCTTAGCTTTTAACGAATAAGATTTCCTGCTTTCAAGATCAGTGAACGAAACGCCATTAACCAATTCCCCTTCCTTCACCAAACCAGTTACCTTCATGTAGTTAAGGAGAACACCTCCATACTCCGCAGTAGTCTGAGCCAAATTTAAAGCTAACCTTGCATCATCAAACTGACCGTCACTGTAACCAATACCTCCAATTAACCCATCCCGTTTTAAACCAGGAATTGCCTGCAAAACCTTATCAACAGATAGAAATGATGATTTTTTAAACCCACTTTTACCAGCAAGCAAGTCATAAAATTTTAATCCAACTAAATATTTGTATTTAGAAATCCATGAATAACATGGTATAATAAAATCCTGATCTTTCACCAAATGAGCAGCATTCTTTAAAAGCAGGCCGCGTTCATGCAGGGCCTCGTAAACTAAGGCAATATCACCTTGAGCCAAGTACCTCACACCGCCGTGGACTAACTTCGTGCTTCTGCTTGATGTTCCCTTTGCAAAATCAGACTGTTCCAAAAGCAAAGTACTGTATCCTCTGGAGGCTGCATCCAGAGCAGTTCCCAATCCCGTTGCGCCCCCACCTATAATGATAACATCCCAATCGCTTTTCCTATCAATGCGTTCAATAAATGCTGCTCTATTAAAAATCATTTCGTTTATTTTCTATTTAAGCCGCTATTATTTCATAAACTTTCGTTTAAACACACAATAACAACAAAACGAAACTAAACATAATTATTTTATAATGAAAACAAAATAATTAAAAAATTCAGACAACTATTTCTATTGCTTAGCTAACTTTACAGTTGAAAAATATCATTATATTAATAGCTCTTTATATTTTAGCTCTAATGATTAACATTGCAGAAAGACACCAATATATTTTAAATAAGATTCAAATAAACGGATCCCTCGATGTTCAAAGCTTATGCAAAGAACTCGATGTTTCGTCTGTTACAATACGGAAGGATCTGAAACTACTTGAAGATAAAAGTCTTCTTTTTAGAACCCATGGAGGGGCAACCTTAAACAATCCGTATACAGTAGATAAACCTGTAAATGAAAAAGAGCATCTTCAATCTGCAGAAAAAATCAGAATCGGAACACGCGCTGCCGAACTCATAGAAGATAACGATTCTATCATTATAGCATCTGGCACTACTGTCCTTGCACTAGCCAGATGCATTAAACCAAAAGGTTCATTAACGGTAATTACCTCAGCATTAAATGTTGCCCTTGAGCTTGTTCATCATTCAAACATAGAAGTAATTCAGCTGGGTGGATTACTAAGAAAAAGCTCATCATCCGTTACAGGCCCTTATTCTGATAATGTATTAGGAAATGTATTTTGCAGCAAATTGTTTTTAGGTGTTGATGGAATAGACCTGGAGTTTGGCCTAACTACAACAAACGCTTTTGAAGCTCACTTAAACCGACAAATGATAGATTCATCTCAAAAAATAATTGTCCTTGCCGATTCAACCAAATTTGGCAAACGTGGCTTCGGCAGAATATGCGGCATCGAAGAAGTAGATCATATCATTACTGACAGCGGTGTGTCCGAGCACACCATAAAATCAATTGAGAGTATGGGAATTAAAATATCAATAATTTAAAACACCTAATTTAAAGTTCACAATAGGTTAATATAGCTGATGTACATTTACTATATACATCATCCATATGAACAGCGTTTTCAAATTCTTTATCCCGCCCGACAAAAAATTCCAGCCCTTATTTGAGCAATCAGGCAAAAATCTGATCAGTATTTCCGAAACACTTTTACTCGCCCTTAGCACCAATGATCTTGATCAGCGGAATAAGCACATCAAAAAAATTGAACAGCTGGAGCGTAACGGAAATAAAATAAGGCATGCCGTTTTTCTAGGTTTAAGCAAAAGCATGATCACCCCATTCAGTAGGGAAGACCATTATATCAGATGTTTGTTTGAGGATATACAAAGGTGAAAGTAAAGCAGATCAGCTATGCAACCTTGCAGTCGCAGGCCTCTTTAAAACCGAATCCAACCCAATAGAGCTCATCAAGCAGAAAGAGCTATTGCAGACATTAGAAATGGCGACGGATAAGTGTGATGACGCCGCCAACGCCCTTGAAGCTATTCTCGTAAAAAACTCTTAACTGCTATCTTACTACCATCTCCATTCACCGGCAATCTTTAGTGGAACTTCCAGATTATTCTGTTTCAAGAACCCTTTTAGTTCATCGTCAGTTTGTTTTTTAACGGGTAATGCAGGAGTATTTGCAAGACCATACACCAGCATAGCACTAAAACGTACCGTATTTTTCAATTGCTGCTCATCAACTAACTTAAAAACGTCTCCATCCGAATGATAGAAAGGCCCCGAATTATTAGGTAACTCGCCTCCTGTTCCTCCACCAATAGGAATCCCCTGTAGCATAAAAGGCTGATGATCACTATGTAACCATGCTCCAGAATAAAATAAGTTTTTAAATCCTGTATCAATCTTAGTAATCTGGCTGCCCCACGAAGAAAATAGATCCTTCATCTCAACTCTGCTGGTGGCAAATCCTTTCGGATTATTGGTCATGTCGTAATTCAACATAAATTTTACCTGATCAAGCGTATTTAAATGCCTTGCAGCTTCAACGTAGGCTTTTGAGCCCAGCAACCCTTGTTCCTCTCCCATAAACAGCACGAACTCAATTGTTCTTTTATTTTCTAGCTTTAGTGCTTTGTACGTTCTGGCCATGTCTATCACCGCGAAAGAACCTATACCATTGTCAATTGCGCCTGTAGCCAAATCCCAACTATCAAGGTGACCGCCAACAACAATTTTCTCTCCCAATGTATCTGTACCTTTTAAAGTAGCTATTACATTTCTGGCTTTAATTATACCAGAGAAATTGGTCATATCTATGCTTGCAAACTGTTTCTGGTTTTTTAGTTTTTCCTTAATACGCATCCCATTTTCAAAACCAATGCAAACAGCAGGTATCGGAATTAATTTTCCCGTTACAGAGGCTGTACCGGTAAGCAATACACCCCCTTTTACGCCATTAATAATGATAATTCCAGCAGCGCCGTACTTTGTAGCAATAGCCGTTTTTTCTGAACGATGAAGCGATGGAGTACCTTCGGGAGACCCAGGAAGCACACCTAAAAATACCAATGCTATTTTCCCCTTCACTTTGCCCGAGTCCTGTTTATAATCTTCTTCAAGACCGTTGCCTAAATCAACCAGCTCCGCCTTTACATTTGCTTTTACAGGGGAATGAGCAAGGGTTACCGATGTTATTGTAATTAGGCTGTCTGCCGAATCACCAACTTTAGTTTCATTGGTTAAGCGGCTCCAGCTTTCTACTTCAAACCCTTGGAATTTTACATCATAGCCATAAGATTTCAACAATTTATAGGCGTACTCTTCGGCCTTCGCGCCGTTAGCAGATCCTGTTAACCTGTGCCCTATTGATTCAGTGGCATTTTTTAAATTTATATACGCTTTAGATCCACTCTGAACTTCTTTATTGATTTTATCGAAAGCGGATCCAAAATCATCCTGCGCCTGAACTTTAATAAAGGCACAAAAAACAAGTAAAAAGAGAGAAATTCTCATAAAGGATATTTATAGTTTATGATAATATCATAACAGAAAAAAACGAAAATTATTTCTTACGCTCGGTAGTGTATCTTACCAGTTGCTCCAATCCGGTCCGTGCCTCGCCAGGCTCAAAGCTGTGCAGAATATCGAAAGCTTCCTGCTGATACTGCATCATTTTCTGATTGGCATAATGTACGCCGTCTTTTGCATTTACAAAATCGATAATCTCCTGAATTTTCACAGGATCATCCTGATGGTTCTTTACAAGACTAACGATTCGTTTCTTTTCAGCTTTTTCAGCCCGGTTTAAAGCGTAGATCAAAGGCAGTGTAACCTTTTT
>NZ_JBFTIZ010000219.1:0-11472 GCF_056395165.1 Pedobacter sp. 10L46_2 | reverse complement strand
GTTTTGATTACCTGCAATACCGTATCCTGCGCGTAGTTTTAGTGCATCGACATTTATGCCTTCAAAGAAACTTTCTTTAGATATATCCCACGCCAGGGCAAGTGAGGGAAACAGGCCCCATTTATTTCCGTTACCAAATCTAGACGAGCCATCGTACCTTCCAGTTAAGGTTGCGAAATACTTATTGTCATAATTGTAGTTAAATCTTGCCACATAGCTGATCAGTGAGTTGGTTACAAAATCAGAGCCCAGCTGAAATTGCTCTTTTAGGTAGGCACCGCCAAGGTATTTATAAGAGAAATCATCTGTCGCGAAGCCTGAAGCATCAATCTGATTGTAATTGTAGTTGTTCTGAGTTAAACCAAAACTTACTAAACCAGAGAAATTATGTTTTCCGTATGACTTATCGTAAGATACAGAATTATCCCATTGCCAGTTCATCCAGCTTTCTTTCTTTTGTGTTGCCCTTCCGTTATAAGAGTTTCGCAGCGACTGTCCTAAGTCTTTTGGGATATAGTTAAAGTAATCTTGTGACCTCACATCGAATGATATCCCTGTACGAATATTTAAGCCAGGTATTGGTGTTGCTACTGCATAATTTGAAGTGAGCAAACGGTTTTGTTTTCCTTTACCATCGATAGTTAAACTTCTGATTGGGTTATAAAGATCTGTACTCTGAATTCCTTTCCAGCTTAAATAGGTTATTTTATCATCGATAGGCAATAGTGGATTCGCGTTAGCAGCTATTCCAAATACGCCGCCATCTATGTATGATTCTTCTGTTCTAGAAAAACCGGTATTGGTTCCAATTTTAAACCACGGCTTAATTTTCTGATCGAGATTGGTCTGGCCACCATATCGTTTATAATTTGAAGTTTTCAATAAACCACCCTGGTCTGTGTAGTTAAAACTCACATACATGGAGCCATCTTCGCCTCCCTTCGAAAACGTGGCGGTATGGTTTTGCTGTATTCCTTTTTTGGTGATCTGATCAAGCCAGTTGTATGATTCACCACGATTATATACAGCCAGCTCATCTGCCCCAAATGCAATAGAGTTAGGGCCGAGCAGCGTATTGATATATGCCTGCCTGTCTGCAGTAGGATTAGCATCCATATATTTGTTAGCGTAGGCATCCAGTCTCAGGTCGACTATTTGTTGCGCATTCAGATAAGATAAGTTTCTTGTGAACGATTGTACGCCCACCCACGCACTATATTCAATCTTTCCTTCTCCACTCTTACCTTTTTTGGTGGTAATCAATATCACCCCATTTGCACCCCTTGATCCATATAAAGCAGTCGCCGATGCATCTTTTAATACATCAATACTAGCGATGTCATCAGGGTTTATGGTATTGAAAGCTTGTTCTATTACCAAACCATCAACTACGTAAATAGGATCGGCACCAAATTTAATGGAGTTATTTCCCCTTACTTTTATAGACACACCACCACCTGGTCTCGGGTCATTACTTTGTACCAGCACACCGGCAATACGCCCTTGCATGGCCTGGTTAACATTAGTTACCGGTAACTCACTAATGGTTTTATCTGTTATTCCTGCAACAGATCCGGTAAGGTCCTTTTTCTTAATGGTTACACCAACTACGGTTACTTCCTCCAAATTATTATCCTCTGGGACAAGAGATACGTTCATTGTGGCCGAAGCAGGAAGTTCCTGAGTTACATAGCCCACAGAGGTAAAAACTATTGTTGAATTTGAAGTGGTATTTAGCGCAAACTTACCATCTTTATCGGTTGATATACCGGTGCCTGTGCCCTTGACCTTCACTGAAACACCTGGAATGGGTAATTTGTCGTCCTTTCCGGTTACCCGGCCTGCGACATTAATTGAATTCTGAGCGAAAACTGTAAAACTACACTGTAAAATGAGAAATATGAGCAAAGCATACCATCTTACAGTTCCTTTAATCGTAAAGAAAGACATAGTGAATAATATTTGGTTAATCCCGTTTAATATTTGTTAGGATAAACTTACGGGGAAATTAGAAGCCAGAAATGGACTAACTAAGACAAATAATGGACAATATTATCATAACTGAAGTGTTACAAAATGTAAAATAAGTAACATTTATTATACCTTAGCATTTAAAATATGACAGAGGAGAAAAAGAAAATTAAAGAAGGATTTTTGGGTCAAAAAATGATTGTCCTTACGCCCAATATTAGGAAAAGCATTAAGAACAATCCCCTAATCAATTCTTTTTACCTTACGGCAATCGGCTACTATCCACATGCCTTGGGACATGATCGTGAGCGAAAAACAGGTTCAGCCGAGTTCATTTTACTTTACTGTATAGATGGAGAAGGCTCTGTGGAATTGGACAATAAGGTTTATGTTTTAAAAGCAAACACATTTTTTATCATCCCTAAAAATATACCCCACAGGTATTTCAGCTCGTTAAAAAACCCTTGGAGTATATATTGGATGCATTTTAGTGGGGTCAATTCAAGGATGATTTATGAACGTTCTCTTGTTGAGGGGCAACATGAGGTTCATTCAATTCCCTTTGAGCAGGACAGAATAGATATTTTTAATCAAATATATACCATGCTTGAAGAGAGTTTTGGTACAAAAGAAATGGAGATCATGAACTTCAGACTACTCTATTTCGTAACCTCGCTAATTTATTATAAAGAAATAAACCCTTCTGTTTATAGTAAAGACGCGGTAAGCAGTTCAATTTCATTTATGAAAGACAATCTTGATAAGAAACTTACAGTAAATCAGCTTGCTGATCAACAAAAGATCTCTCTATCACACTACTTAAGGATATTTAAACAAAAAACTGGTATTTCACCCATAGCTTATTACAATCAGCTCAAAATACAGCATTCCTGTCAATATCTTTACTTTACTGACAAAAGCATTAAAGAGATTTGCGCTGTGTTGGGTATTGATGATCAATATTATTTTTCACGATTATTTAGCAAACTCATCGGTACTTCTCCCTCAGAATACAGGAAGAAACATAAAAAATAACTTTAGTTCTTCACCCTGTTCTTTTCACTTTCTGCTCCTGATTCACCATGTTTGGCTGGTGTACTGAAGGCTTTTCCAAAGCGGTAGTTAAAGGAAAGCACTGCAGTTCTTGAATCACCTTTGTTGGTCCAGTTAGCATCGGTTTGTGTAAGGTTATTAATAACTCCCCTATTAATTCTACTATAAAACAAATCATTGATGGCTAACTTCAAAGTTGTGCTAGGCGACAATTTCTTTTGAATGGCTGTACTGGCCTGCCATATACTTTTCAGTTCAAATTGAACATCTATAATCCGGTTCCTATAATTACCACTTAGTTCTGCGTCCCAATCTTTCCCTAAAGCAAATTTTGCATTTGCACTGGTAAAACAGAAAGTACCACTGGTATTAAGTTTTCCTGTATAAAAATCGCTTACTGTTTTGATGTTAGTGACCTCCGCATAAAAATCAAGGCTAAGCCACCTTGCAGCATCAAATGTTCCGTTAAAAGAGATGCTTTTAACCTTTTTTTTCCCAATATTACCAGGTCTGCTGTAGTAAGTACCGTTTAATATCTCAATAGTTTCATTAACTTCATCCCTGGATTTTGAATAGCTTATGGTAGTGGTATACTTGTTTTTATAGGTATGGGACAATTCTATTGATTGGGTGTATGACGGTCTCAGAAATGGATTTCCAACATAAAAGGTGAATTTGTCTAATGGTGAGATAAAAGGATTTAAATCCTGGTAATATGGACGATCAATTCTCCTTCCATAATTAAGGCCTATTTGATTGTTAGCAGCTGTATCCAACTTATACAATACATATACAGTAGGAAAAAGCCCAGTATAATTTCTTTTAAATGCCGAATCAGGCTTCATTGCGTTACCTAGTTGATGACCATCGGAGAAAGTATTCTCGAGCCTTAACCCAAGTTGTACAGAGATTTTTTTCATTTCTCTGTTTAAATTCAGGTAGGCGGCGCTGATATGCTCTTTGTATATGAAATGATTGCTCTTGTCGAAATCCGGTTTAGTAATTTCATTTATGGTATAGGCATAATCTGCAGTATTATCGGTTTTGGTATAACTGGTCTTTAATCCAGTTGTCAGTTTCCATTCAGACTTTAATGGCAACGAATAATCAGTTTTCATAGAATAGATATCAATGTTTCCAGGAAGGTATCCCGTCAGGACATCTTCTGATTTTAGTGATCCGTTTGCAAAAAAACTTGAATTATAATAAGTTTGTTTGGTTTTGTTCCTGTAAGCCAGATAATCGGCGAATTCAGTAGATTACTAGAATTATTGTTTATCTGTGTAGATGCTCTCGACATTCCGCTAACAAGGATGCCCCAGGTCGTATTATCAGACTGATAATAATCAGCCCCCGCTTTCGTATTTAAAGAATTTCCATGTCTGTCAAAATAGCTGTTCTGGTTAAAATACGATTTTGGACTGTTGTCAGCATTTTTATAGGTGCGGTTGATATCAAGATCCGAAAAGCCGGTATTGTAGTTGTAACTGAAATTTACAAAGTAATTAAACTTATTGTTCCTTAGGTTGAAGTTCAGACTATTTAGTGTTTTTGTTTTTTGGCCTTGATTAAGGCTTAGGTTAAAGCCACCATTAAAGCCTTTAAGATTTCCCTTTTTGGTTTTTATATTAATTACCCCCGCGTTACCTGCTGCATCATACTTAGCAGGAGGATTTGTCATGATCTCTATCTGTTCTAATGACGAGGATGGTAGCGATTTCAAGTAGTTTTCCAGATCCGCGCCGGAAAGATATGTTGGTTTATCGTCGATGAGCACCAATACCCCCTGCTTGCCTTTTAAAGTTATTGTGCCGTTCTGGTCAACCTGCACACCGGGAGATTTCTCCAGAACTTCTAATGCAGTAGAACCGGTATTGGATATCAGGGCATCTACGTTTACAATCACACGATCAATCTTACGTTCAATAAAAGATTTTTTACCTGTAATATTTACCTGATTAAGGCTATTACTGGAAGGAATAAGTTTAATATTAGGGATAAAAAAGCTAGGCTGTGCTGTATTTAAAGTGATCACCTCACTCTTATAGCTGGTATAACCCATTGCAGAAACTTTTATTTGATAGTCCCCTGCCTTCAACTGATTGAAACTGAATTTACCATCGCTTTCAGTAAAGGTAGATTTCAGTACAACTGAATCTTTAGCATTAAGCAAGGCAACTGTAGCCAGATCAAAGGTCTTATTTTCCGTATCCCTTATCTGTCCGGAAATACTTGCCTCAGTCTGTTGGGCAAAGGTAGCAATTGGGACAATACAAATCCCTATGGCCAAAATAGCCAATATTTTTTTTGTCATCATCGAAGATTAATTTTTAAAATCCGGGCATAGTATGTCCCTTTCAGTGTTTAAAATGACGCTGGTTGTTGCAATAGTGTAAAGTAAGATTAAACTATTTTTAATCAGTGTTTACTGTTGTAGTAATTGTTCCTTTACGATTTTTGAGATACTTTTTCATATACTTCTGGTGAACCGCATCCGATTGTTTCCTGCCGTTAATGATCAGTTCATCGGCGTCCAGCTTGTATTTAAAGTTATTTGTTTGCTGTAATAAGCCATCGTTTTGCAGTTCCTTAGTCATATCTTTTGGTTCTGCCCGATCCTGAATCACTACTCCGTCACCGATTCTAACTTTCGGAGCTACCGGCTTGGCAGGAATATATGGTTTTCTATATACAGGAGCTATCGGGGCTACCGGCACTGGGGGAACCGGATAATGTTCCGGATCGGCGACGTATTTTGCCGCCTCATCTGCATATTTTGCAGCATCCTTTTTATACTGCTGACTTGCAGCAGCGTATTTTGCAGCCTCTTTTTCATACCTGGCAGTATCATAAATTTTGTTACTTAGGTCCTTCTGGCTTGCTATTTCATGTGCTGCTTTTGCCTTTTCGGCTTCCTCTCTTTTTTGTTCGGCAATAACCCTCGTCTTTTCTCTTGTCTGTTCGGCAGTTTTGGCATAATTAGCCTTTCTGTGTTTAACTGCCGGAGTCTTTTTAGCGAGACGCTTCGTTGTATTATGCTTTATAGTTGTATCCTGATATGGCTTTATATTAACCACTTCACTAACCGGATGTTTATCGGACACAACAGCGTTTTTACTTGTGGTAAATGCTGCTGTAAAAATCAACGTTGATATCAAGGTAGCGGTCAGAATAATTTTCTCCATTTTGTTTAGCGAAGAACTTTTGTTGAATACCATCCTGCTCACGCGCTCCAAAAGTTGATTCTTTCTGCCGGTAAGCGCCATAACATATTGGTTTGATTGAAATTCCTGACAAGAAACAAGCGCTTGAATATAGTCTTGCTTATTCAAAGTACAAGTTAACGCAAGATCATCGCAGCAGTTTTCTCTTTCTTCTTTGATCAATTTAGACAACCACAATACAGCAGGATTAAAAAAGAATATGATCTCAATCAAGCTTTGAAGTATGTTTACCAGGTAATCACTACGCTTAATATGTGCAAGTTCATGACTGATTATCGCTTCAACTTCGGCAGCAGACAATCCATTTAACAAACCAAGTGGAATCAATATCACAGGCTTCAGGTGTCCTGCAACAACGGGTACTTTCGTAAGCCCAGATTGTAGAATCTGAATATTTTTGGGGATCCTCAATTTAATTGAAAGTTCGGTTACCTTATTTTCCCAGAAATTACCCGCTGAATAGATCTGGGTATTCTTTAGATAGTAAATTGCATGCATTCCCATCATGAGCTGTATGCATTTAATGCAAATGATCAAAAACCAAATCATTACGATTTGAACGGAATAAGATGTCCATATATTCATCAAATACCCCATTCCATCAATAAATCCAGAACTGCCCTGAGTTAAAGACTGAGAATTGACTGCAGTGGCGGCTTCTTTGCTTATTTGGGGCGAGAAAAGTGTCGCTCCCCCTGACTTACTCAAACTTTGATGGATACTCCCTGAGTTTAAGGTATCATAAAACACCAGGCTCATGATGATCACAAACAAAAACAAAACAGCAGTAAGTAAATTATACCTTATTGCAGCACTGCTTTTTTTTGTAGTAACTATAATCAGACTTGTTAATAAAGCAAGGATCATCCCTATCCATAATGAATGGAAAAAAGTGATACATAAAGCATATTGAAATTCCATAATTGTGGTTCTTAAATTATTCGAATTTTTATTATTTATCTAGTTTCTTTAACATCTGTTTAATAGCATCAAGATCTTCTTTGGAAGTCTTTTCATTTCCTAATAATTGCATGACTAGTTTTGAAGCAGATCCTTTATATAAGGTATTTACGAAACGATTCAAGAGTTGATCCTTAGTTTTATTTTCGGCTTCTACGGGAATGTATATATGCTTCATCTGGCGCTCATCGCGTTTAAGAATCCCTTTATCTGCCATGATTTGCATTTGCTTAAGTGTAGAGGTGTAATTTACATCTCTTTGCTCATTCAGTGTGTCATTAACAAAGCGCACTGTAGAAGGGCCAAATTCCCATAAAACCTGTAAAATTTCAAGCTCCGCTCTTGTAGGCTCAGGAATAGCATCAATAGGTTTATTCTGTTTCATAACATAAAGGTAGGATAACTTTCGTACGAAACAAACAATATGTGAAATATTTTTTTTAAGCTTTCTTTTTAATATCGCTTATGATCTTAACAGCATGGTCTCTTGAGTTTTCTATAAACCATAAATGGGTATCCATACCTCCACAAACAACACCTGCCAAATAAATACCCTTTTCATTGGTCTCCATTGTTTGTGAATTGTGTTCCGGCAGGCACTTATCGTCTTCACTAAGCTTAACACCAAATTTTCTTAGCAACTCAAAATTGGGTTGATAACCGGTTAAGGCCAGCACAAAATCATTTGGTATGGTAATTATTCCCTCTGGTGTTCGAATATCAGCGGTATCATTTGCTATGCTAACCAATTCAGAATGGAAATAAGCTTTAATGTTTCCTTCCTCAATGCGATTCATAACATCCGGTCTAACCCAGTATTTAACCCGCTTACTTATCGATTCGTCTCGGACTACCATGGTTACATTGGCGCCCTTTCTATAGGTTTCCAAGGCAGCATCTACCGATGAATTACTGGCCCCAATTACAATTACATTTTGCATTGCATAATAATGCGGGTCTTTATAATAGTGCGCTACTTTGGGAAGATCTTCGCCGGGTATATCTATTTTGTTCGGGAGATCATAAAATCCGGTAGAGATGATAATATTTCTGGTAAGATAGCTTGATTTTGAAGTGGTTACTATAAAGCCAACATCTTGCTTCGCAACATCGTCAACAGATTCAAAAAGCTTTGTATTTAATTCAAATTTAAGTGCTACCCTGCGGTAATACTCTAATGCTTCGGACCTGGTAGGTTTAGGATTATTTGAAACAAAAGGAACTCCCCCTATTTCCAGTTTCTCTGATGTGGAGAAGAAAGTCATATTCTGAGGATAATTATATAATGAATTCACCAGACATCCTTTTTCGATGATCACATACGATAAGCCTGCTTTTTTTGCTTCAATACCGCAGGCAATACCAATTGGCCCTGCTCCTATAATAAGTATATCTGTAACTTCCATTTTATTATTAACTCATTGAAGGAAAAGATATTCCCTTAATTTTCCTAAATAACTCAACAGCATAGATATCTGTCATTCCTGAAACAAAATCCAATACGCTTTGGATTTTAGAATAAACATCATTCTTCTCTGTTAAAAATTGCTTCGGTATCAATTCAACCAGTTTCTTATGGTATTTTGATTCGTTTTGCAGGTAGGCTGGAATAAACTCTTCTAAAAGCCCGCCCATTACCTGATAACCTGCTACTTCGATCTGTACAACAGAAGAATAGTTATAAATTTTTTTTATTGAAATCTTTTCTATTTCTTTCATTACGGATAAGAATGGCGCTTCAATAGCATCCATCAAACTTATATTGAAGTCACCGTTTAATATCGATTCCTGTTCCTGATAAAATACATTTGAGCATTGCCATATCAATGTGCTTATCGACTTTGCCCTCATGAGCGTGATTTTGGCATCATCATCTTCCATTTCAGCTAGCCTTGATGGCATTTTAACATCATTACACAAAGGCAAAAGTAAAGTTTCAACTTCCTTGTACGAAAGGATTTTTAAACGATGTGCATCCTCCAGATCAATAATATTATAACAAATGTCATCTGCTGCTTCTACTAAATACACAAGTGGGTGTCGCTTATAAATCAAAGGCGATTCCTGAACCTTAATAAGATCCATCTCTTCAGCAATCTTTTCAAATCCGCTTTGCTCTGACTGGAAGAAACCGTATTTTTTAGTATAAATATTCTTTTTATTATGGCCTGCTACAGATGCACATGGATATTTAGCTATCGCAGCAAGTGTAGAGTAAGTTAATGCAAATCCTCCTGTTCCTTTTCCTGCAAATGGGTGGGTTAATATTCTTAATGCATTGGCATTTCCCTCAAAATGGATCAAATCTTCCCACTGTGCCTCATTTACCTGTTCCTGATATATCTTCCCATCACCACTGTTAAAATAGTGCGATATGGCTGATTCACCAGAATGACCAAAGGCCGGATTACCCAGATCATGAGCCAAGCAAGCAGATGCAATAATGTTTCCTATTTCACATAGCAGCGGACAGGTTTCATCTATATTGGCATCTGAGTCTTTTATCCTGTTGTAAAAGATCGTACCCAATGATCGCCCAACACTCGCAACTTCCAGGCTGTGTGTAAGTCGGTTATGAACAAACACACTGCCTGGTAAAGGAAATACCTGGGTTTTGTTTTGTAATCTTCTAAAAGGCGATGAAAATATGATCCTGTCATAATCTCTTTGAAACTCGGAACGAGCTTCTTTTTGATTTCCAGTAAACCTATCTTCATTTCCCCATCGTTTTGATGACAATAACTTTTCCCAATTCATAGCTTAAAAATAAGCACGAAGTTAAGGTATTAAATCAGTTTTCCATGAGCCATCTATCAACCTCAAAATACTCAGTGGGTTACTGTTTTGTAATGCTGCAGGAAGTAATTCATCTGGAATATCCTGATAAGACACCGGTCTTAAAAAACGATAAATTGCTGCTGTACCCACAGATGTTGATCTTCCATCGGTGGTTGACGGGAATGGTCCACCATGTTGCATTGAATGACAAACTTCTACACCTGTAGGAAAACCGTTATAGATCACACGACCCGCTTTTTGGGTGATTATATCAATTACAGGAATCAAATTACCTTTATCTTCAGGTTCGGCATGAACAGTAGCCGTAAGCTGCCCTTCCAATTGATTTAAAACCAGATGAAGCTGGGCTGTATCTTTTATCAATACAAAAAGTGTTACCGGACCAAAAACCTCCTCGTTTAACTGTTTATTCGAAAGGAAATCATCTGCTGAAACCGTAAAAGCAATTGATCTGGCCTCATTTCTCTCGTCATTTGCTAATTTTGTTCCCTCAGCCAAAACATTAACTCCGTTAACCGTTTTAGTCGTTTCGATACCTTTACTGTATGATTGGCAGATATTCTTGTTCAACATTGTTGCAGGTTCAGTTGCTCCCAGATGTTTCACAAAGTGATTTAGAAAATATTTACTCGCTTCGCTTTCTATTAGTAATACCAATCCAGGATTAGTACAAAATTGGCCTGCCCCCATAGTTACTGAGCCGGCCAATCCTTTAGCAATTGCTTCTCCTTTTACTTTTAATGCTTCTTCCATCAAAATAACCGGATTTATAGCGCTCATTTCTGCATATACAGGAATGGGTTCTGGTCTTTTCGCAGCCGCATTAAAAAGAGTCATGCCTACTTTTCTTGATCCTGTAAAACCCACTGCCTTTATAGCAGGGTGCTGTACGAGTCTTACCGACTGATCGTTTGTAAGGTTTAAGGCTGAAAATACACCCTCAGGCATGCCTGTTCTTTTAGCTGCCTGAATAATTGCAGAAGATATCAATTCGCTGGTGCCAGGATGAGATGGATGTGTTTTAACAATTACAGGACAGCCTGCAGCAAGTGCAGAAGCAGTATCGCCTCCTGCTGTAGAGAAAGCCAATGGGAAATTACTGGCACCATAAACTGCAACAGGGCCAATTGGAATAAGCATTCTTCTGATGTCAGATTTTGGTAATGGTGCTCTTTCAGGTTGTGCAGTATCTATTCTTGCATCCACATACCAGCCGTCACGTAGTAACTGGGCAAACATTTTTAACTGACCAAAGGTACGGCCTCTTTCGCCTGTTATTCGTCCAATGGGCAAACCTGATTCTGTAACAGCTCTTTCTATCAATGTTTCTTCAAGCGCCATTATTTCTTCTGCAATTGCTTCTAAAAACTCAGCACGCTTAATTGTTGAAATATTTTTATAGCTAACAAAAGCATCCTGCGCTAATGATAATGCCCGTTCAAGTTCTTTCTCTGTTGCGTAAGTA
>NZ_JBFTIZ010000218.1:0-9416 GCF_056395165.1 Pedobacter sp. 10L46_2 | reverse complement strand
ATCATACTCACATAAGAAAAAACCAACACATCATTTTCGTTGGCTTTAATACTGTACCCCCCGTTATTAGCGGTTTGAACAACAGTAGACGTTCCTTTTATTTTTACGGAAACGCCCGGGATGGGAAGCCCATCTTCAGTTGAGGTGACTTTACCTGTAATCGTTTTTTGCTGGGCAAATGTTTGGGAAATTAGCAAAAAACCAACTGTAATAAACAGAAGTAGTTTTTTTTTCATGAACGATAGTTTGGTTAATAAATTTAAGTTCTCGTTTGGCTATTTGCGGGGAAATACGGTTTTTCAAAACACGCAATTACACGCAAAAAATCAAACCTCTAGTAAATATCATAAATGTTTTTCATTTATTTACAAAATAAACAACTATTTCATTCTTGTTACACAAATCAATATTGCACAAACCTGCATAAACCCGCATTAAATTATTAATCGTTTTTTATTACTTTAGTCAAAAAATTAAACAGATGTTGAAAAAAGAAAGACATGATTTTGTAATGAGGCAAATCAATTTACACAATCGCGTTCTTACCTCAGACCTTGTTCAGTTGTTGAATGTTTCTGAGGATACCATCAGGCGCGACCTCCAGGAATTGTCGGACAACAACAAGCTGTTCAAGGTTCATGGTGGCGCATTGTCAAAATCTTACCAATCTTCTTTTGATGATAGTTCTGTGTATGCCAAGGATGCTAAAATCAGTATCGCCAAAAAAGCCATTTCACTTATAAAAGATGGCATGGTTGTTTTAACTGGAGGAGGAACTACCATAATTGAAGTGGCCAAGCTTCTTCCAGAGAATTTACACGCCACTTTTTTTACCATTAGCCCATTTGTAGCTATTGAACTGGCCAAATATGCAAAGATAGAGGTAATTCTTATCGGAGGTCTGTTCTCTAAGAATTCGCAGGTAACTTACGGCGGACATGTGATAAATCAGTTATCAGAAATCAGTGCTGATCTTTGTTTGCTTGGAACAAGCGCGCTTCATCCAACCGATGGCTTAACAGATACCGACTGGGAAATTAATCAGCTTAAAAAAACGATGCTTAACTTTTCAAAAAGAACGGCAGTACTTTGCATCTCCGAAAAGCTAGACATATCATTAAGACTTAAAGTAGCTGCCCTGGAAAATATCGACTATTTAGTTACTGAGCTCCCTGCAGACGATGTAACCTTAAATGCCTACCATCGTAAAAACCTGCAGATTCTTTAAAAAGGTAAACAGATTTTACCCATACAAATTGATGGAACACCTGCCCTATCGCCAAAATTGATGGCAGTGCCCGTTAATGTTTCATTAGCCAATACGGCAAACAGAACAGCTTCTTTAGCATCCGGATTTATTTGCAGGTCTTCTGTGGTATAAAACCTGGCATTGGGCAACCCTTCTTTAAGTTGCTTTACAAGCAAGGGGTTATGCATACCACCCCCACTCATATATATCGATGGTTTTTGGTTGTCGCCAAAGCACTTTTCGATGGCATCAACAATAACCTGGGCGGTAAAACTGCATAGGGTTGTCATTATGTCTTCATTGTTAAGGCTACTCGTTTTTGATCGCTCCTGTGCAGCCTTTAAATACTTCAGATTAAACAATTCCGGCCCTGTTGTTTTGGGAAACTGTGCAGTTAAAAAATCTGACTGCATCAATTCCTTAAGCAATGCAGCGCTTACCACACCCGCTTTAGCTATTGTAGCGTTTTGATCAAAATATAGTCCTTCGTAGTGGTGCTGAACAAATTGGTCCATTAAAGTATTCCCTGGGCCAACATCTGTAGAAAACACTTTTGCCGCATCATTATCACCTGGTAAATACGTAAAATTGGCTATCCCTCCTATATTCAGCATCACCCGATCTTCTCCCTTTTCAGAAAACAGCAGATAATCGCCATATACGGCAAGGGGGGCGCCTTCACCTCCCGCTGCAATATGCTTTTGTCTAAAATCACATATGGTAACGACACCTGTTTTCACCGCAATATGATCCCCATCGCCTATCTGCAAAGTGCCATTTGGATAATCAGACAATTTATGCAAAGAGGCAGGTGCATGAAAAATAGTTTGTCCGTGACTTGCAATTAGATCAACGTCCTCAGGCTTTAATCCCCACGATTCAATAACCTTTAAAATCATCTCGGCATGGATTAATCCTATTTTTTCATTCATTAGGCAAACCATTTGCAGATCGGCATCTTTACCTTAACCTTTGTTGCTGCACCGCTTCCGCTAATATTGCAAAGGGCAATATCCAATCCATCAAGTGAAGTACCCGACATTAATCCGATTATTAATCTTTCCTTTTTCTCAATGGTATGAAAAAGTCTGGCCCAGTTGGTATTCATAGTTAGAATTTTGCATCTGCAAGATATTAAATCCTCACATGATTTACACTTCATTCACAATTTCTTCACAAAAAGGTACCTGTTTGTGGGTTTGCTATGAACAAGCTCCGAACAATCCTCGAAGAAACTCCAAATCAATTAAAAAAAAATTTCAGGCTTGCTATTTTCAAAAACACCGTTTACTCAACATCTCAATCGATTGTGTAAAATACAATCCGTAATACCAACCGGTTAATGACCTGAATTTAGCCTTTTTACCAAATTAAAATTCTTGTTATACCCAATAGAGTCGCTATATTTACTGCTCCGTACAAACTTTAAGAACAAAAATAAATGGCAAGATTAAATCTTCTGGAAGAAACGCGTTTTGAAAAATTACCCGTTTCTGTCTTTGAAAACCCTAAGGCCGCATCACTTAGCGTGGCTAAACGTATCGGGGATCTGATTAAAGAAAAACAAAAGAATAACACTCAGGCTGTTTTAGGTTTAGCTACTGGAGCTACACCTATTGCAGTGTATGCAGAATTAGTAAGAATGCATAAAGAAGAGGGTTTAAGCTTTAAAAACGTGATCACGTTTAACCTGGATGAGTATTATCCGATGCAGCCAGACGCTGCTCAAAGCTATGTTTCTTTTATGAACGAGCATTTGTTTGATCACATCGACATCGACAAAAACAATGTTAACATCCCTGATGGAACATTGAGTCTAGAAGAAATTCCTGCTTTTTGCCTTGCCTATGAAAAAAAGATTGGAGATCTGGGAGGTTTAGACATCCAGATATTGGGTATTGGACGTACCGGTCACATTGGTTTCAATGAGCCGGGTTCTGCGCCAAATTCCGGTACTCGTTTGGTAACTCTTGATGACCTTACAAGACGTGATGCTGCAAGAGATTTTGGTGGTAAATCTTTTGTGCCTACAAAAGCAATTACCATGGGTATTGGTACTATATTCAAAGCCCGCGAAATTATTTTGATGGCATGGAACAGAAAAAAAGCTTCCATCATTAAAAAAGCTGTTGAAGGCGAAATTTCAAGTGACGTTCCTGCTACCTACCTACAGCTTTCTGAGCATGTTGAGTTCATTTTGGATCAGGACGCAGCTTCTTTATTAACCCGTTTTGATACGCCTTGGTTGGTAAAAGATTGCGTTTGGGATGAAAAACTAACCAGAAAAGCAGTAATCTGGCTGGCAAATCATTTAGGTAAACCTGTTCTTAAACTTACCGAGGATGACTACAATAACAATGGCATGGCTCAGTTGGCTATCGACAGAGGCCCTGTTTACAACATCAACATAGACATCTTTAATAAATTACAACACACTATTACCGGATGGCCGGGCGGCAAACCTAATGCTGACGACTCGCAAAGACCGGAAAGAGCTGAACCTGCTAAAAAGCGTTCAATTATTTTCTCTCCGCACCCTGATGATGACGTAATTTCAATGGGTGGTACTTTTATCCGTTTGGTAGATCAGAAACATGATGTACACGTAGCTTACCAAACTTCAGGTAATACTGCAGTATGGGATGATGATGCACTTCGTTTTGTTGAATTTAGCATTGATTTTTCTGAAAAAATGGGTCTTGGTAAAGACGAGTTAAAAGGATTGTACAACAACATGCGCGATTTTATGGAGAAAAAACAACCAAATCAGGTTGATACTCCAGAAATTCAAACGGTAAAAGGCTTGATCAGAAAAGGAGAGGCTATTGCAGGTGCACGTTACTGCGGACTTGAAGATGATCATATTCATTTCATGGCGCTTCCTTTTTACGAAAGCGGAAAAAACAATAAAAACCCTGTTACCGATCTGGATATTCAATTAACAATGGACCTTTTGCAAAAGGTTAAACCAGAGCAAGTATTTGCTGCCGGAGATTTTGAAGATCCACATGGAACTCACATCGTTTGCTTCAATATCATTTTAGAAGCGTTAAAGCGTTTAGCAAAAACTGAAAGCTGGGTTAAAGATTGCTGGTTATGGATGTACCGTGGTGCATGGCAGGAATTTGAAACTCATGAAATTGAAATGGCTGTTCCGCTTAGTCCACAAGAGGTGGAAAGAAAGAAATTCGCTATTTTCAAACACCAGTCGCAAAAAGACAGAGCTGTTTTCCCTGGTGATGATGCCAGAGAATTCTGGAAAAGAGCTGAGGACAGAAACAGAGAAACTGCCCAGGCTTATGACAATTTGGGATTAGCAAACTACGAGGCGATGGAAGCCTTTGTACGCTATAAATTTTAATTATATTTATAATCGCTATTGTGTTTACGCAATAGCGATTATTTTGTAATTAATTCCCCATTCATGACTTCTATTTCAGCCAATACTGATACTCCGGCAAGACTATTATCCCTTGATTTTTTTAGAGGCGCCACGGTAGCGGCTATGATACTTGTAAATAATCCCGGAGATTGGGGTAATATTTACGCTCCTCTTGAACACGCAGAATGGAATGGCTGCACGCCTACAGATCTAATTTTTCCTTTCTTTCTATTTATTGTTGGTGTTTCAATTGCTTACGCGATGGGAAGCAAAAAAACTGATCCTGCAACACATAACAAAACCATTTTAAAAGCACTTAAAAGAGCGTTTATCCTATTTGGCTTAGGATTATTCCTATCCTTATTTCCCAAGGTATTTACTGATCCTATAGGTGCCTTTCAGCATGTACGCATTCCCGGGGTGCTACAGCGGATCGCAGTAGTATTCTTTATTTCGTCCATTATATTTCTTAAAAATTCCGAAAAAAACATCTTCAGGATATTAATTGCCTTGTTAGCTGTTTACTGGGCATTAATGACATTTGTACCTGTTCCCGGCGTTGGATATGCTAATCTTGAAAAAGAAACCAATCTTGGTGCATGGATAGACAGGGGCATACTAACTGAGGCCCATCTATGGAAATCAGCCAAGACCTGGGATCCGGAAGGCATCTTTAGTACCATTCCGGCAATTGCAACAGGCTTATTCGGGATTCTGGTTGGCGTTTACCTAAAACGTAAAGATATTGATGCCGCTTCTAAAATAGCCTGGCTATTTACTACCGGTTGTGCCGCCGTAGTTTTAGGTTTATTATGGGATTTACAATTTCCAATTAATAAATCATTATGGACTAGTTCCTTTGTTTTGTACACTGGCGGGTTAGCAACGGTGATACTTGCCCTTAGTTATTGGATAATAGATGTTCACCAATACAATCGCTTTACCAAACCTTTTGTGGTATACGGCGTAAATGCAATTACAGTATTTTTTTTATCGGGGTTGATACCACGTATATTGGGTATGATCCATGTAAAAAACAGCGCCGGCACCGAAGTAACCTTACAAGCTTGGCTTTACTCAGGTTTCTCTTCCTATTTCTCTCCAATTAATGCATCACTAGCCTGGGCAATTGCCTTCATATTGTTCTGGCTGATAATTCTTTGGGCGATGTATAATAAAAAAATTATTATAAAAGTTTAAATTTAGCCCATTAACTATTTTTCATGAAAAGAACAATCAACACTCTCGTATGTGGGCTTGCCGCGTTTGTGGCATTTAATACTCCCGTACTTGCGCAAAAAAAACCTTCAGCTGTAAAAAAGACGGTATCAGCAGCTGCAAAAAAAAACAATGATACTTTGATCCCCAACGACCCTAATGTTAAAATTGGGAAACTGGCGAATGGTTTAACTTACTACATCAGAAAGAATGTAGAACCTAAAAACAGGGCTGAATTATATTTGGCAACCCGAATAGGTTCGTTAATGGAAGAAGATGATCAGCAAGGATTAGCCCATTTTACGGAACACATGGCCTTTAATGGCACAAAAGATTTCCCTAAAAACGACATCATCAATTACCTTCAAAAAGCAGGTGTCCGTTTTGGTGCCGACTTAAATGCCTACACCGGCTTTGAGCAAACGGTTTATCAATTACCTATCCCAACTGATAGCACCCTGGTATTTAAAACAGGTTTTAAGATCCTGGCTAACTGGGCAGGGAAAGTGGTTATGGAGGGTGAAGAGATTGATAAAGAACGCGGTGTGATAATCGAAGAAGATCGCCAGCGCGGAAAAAATGCTCAGGAACGTATGAGCAAACAGTTACTTCCCCTATTACTAAAGGGCTCGCGTTATGAAAACCGCCTGCCTATTGGAAAGATCGATATTTTAAAATCATTTTCTCACGACAGGATCAGAAGCTTTTACAAGGATTGGTACAGACCAAATTTACAAGCTGTGATAGCTGTTGGTGATTTTGATGTAAATGAAGTTGAGCAGTTAATTAAGGCAAACTTCTCTGACCTAACTAATCCGGCAAATCCTAGACCTCGCTTAAATTATGATTTACCCGACAACAAAGAACCGCTTGTTAAAGTTATTACGGATCCTGAGCAGCCTTATGATGTTGCCATCATCATGTATAAATTACGTGGAAATGCTACAAAAACCACTGCCGATTTTAAAAAGAGAATCATGTATTCTATGGTGAATAGCATGCTGGGTGCAAGATTTGAAGAGATTCTGCAAAAAGAGAACGCTCCTTTTATTTTTGGACAAAGCTCATTCGGACCATATCAAGGTGGCCTGGTTTCGGGTATTAATGCTTTTCAAACTGTAGTTGCAGCTAAGTCGGGCGAGCAGTTGGAAAAAGCTTTTGCTGGAGCACTTGCTGAAAATGAGCGGATGAGCAAATTTGGTTTTGTACAATCTGAATTGGATGTTACCAAGAAAAACATTCTTGCAGGCAACGAAAAACAATACAAGGAAAAGGATAAAACAGCATCATCAAACTTTGTACAGCAGTACCTGAATAATTTCCTTAAAGGAAGCACCATTCCTTCTATTGATTATACTTACGCAGAAACCCAGAAAGCGGTTGCTAATATTACCCTTGAGGAGATAAATGCGCTGGTAAAAACGCTTACACCAAAAGAGAATCAGATTATTGTTGTTCAAGCTCCTGAAAAGGACAAAGCTATTCTGCCAACAGAAGCGCAATTGGTGGCCGCTGTAAAAAATGCTGGTGCCGGGGTTACTGCATATGTCGATAATTCGTTAAACAAGCCTCTGTTGGAGAAAAATCCGGTTGCAGGCAAAATTGTTGGTGAAAAGAAGATTGATGCCGTAGGCGTTACCGAATTAACATTGAGCAACGGAATTAAGGTGCTTTTAAAACCTACTGACTTTAAAAATGACCAGGTCATCTTCAGTTCATTCTCTAAAGGAGGAATGTCTGTAGTTAATGATGAGGATCTTGAATCGGCACAGATGGTAAGTCTGATTGCCCAAAGTGGGGTTGGCGAGTTTAATCCGACACAATTATCAAAACTGCTAGCTGGCAACACTGGCCGTGCTGGTGCTTATGTTGATGACCTCTATCAAGGCTTTAGCGGAAGTTCTTCTCCAAAAGATATTGAAACAGCTTTTCAAATGATTTATGCTTACGCGACCAATCCGAGAAAAGATAGTGAGATATTTAACAAGAACATCTCTGATTATAAAGTAGTACTGAGCAATAAAAATGCAAACCCTAATAGTGTTTTTAGCGATACTGTTCAGGCGGTGTTATCGTCGTACAACAAGCGTGCTATGCCTACTAATCTACAAGATTTGGACAAAGTTTCGCTAGACAAAGCTTTTGACTTTTATAAGGATCGCTTTGCCGATGCCAGTGAACAAACGTTCATTATTGTGGGTGCATTTGACATTAACACCATCAAGCCGTTTATTGAAACCTATATTGCCAGCCTACCTGCTCTGAATAAAAAACAAGATTTTATCGACCGCGGAGTTAGGGCACCGAAAGGAAAGATCAGTAAAACCGTTTATAAAGGTTTGGAAGATAAGGCTGCTGTGGAGTTATACATTCATGGAGATTATACCTTTAATGCAGATAACAATATTCAATTAGATGCGTTAAAAGGCGCTTTAGAAATAAAGATATTAGAACGTTTACGCGAAAAGGAAAGTGGTGTTTATAGTCCGCAGGTTGGCTTAAGTCTTGAAAAGTATCCTGCCGGTCATTATTACTTTAATATTTCATTTAGCTGCGCTCCTGCTAATGTAGAAAAGCTTATTACAGCAGCGCTTGATGAAGTAAATAAGATTAAAGCCAGCGGTGCTTCTGCAGATGATATCACCAAATTCAAATCAGAAGAACAGCGTCAGTTTGAGCTTAATTTACGTAACAACAATTATTGGTTAAGCTACCTTAGCAGCCGTTTAAAAAACGGAGAAAACTTAGATCAGCTATTGGGTGAAAAGCAAAGACTAAACAGTGTTTCTGTTGAAAGTACAAAAACTACTGCTCAGAAATATTTAAATGAGGATAATTACATCCGCTTAGTTTTGTTACCACAACAAAAATAGAGCTGTTATTTAAGCAAGAAGGGGGTGGCTCAAGAGATCTCTCCTATCGTCGAGATGACGACTGCCCCCTTCTTTATTTTAATGTATTACTAGTTTGGTGCCAGGGCTTCTTTAGCCTGTATACCTACCGGCCCGCTAGGTTCACTTTCATTCTTTAACCGATCCAGTGCCGTAACCAGGTAATTATATCTTTTACCACTATCTACATCAGTATCTATAAAGGAGGTAAATTCTTCAAAACTTATTTTAAGAATATTTCTGGCATTTAATATCCCTATTTTCTCGCCTTCTTCAAAACGGTAAATCACATAACCTGATGCAGTTTCTCCGTCTTCTGCAGGAAGAGGTTTTTCCCATTTTAGGTGCACACCATCATTCAAAGCATCTGCAATAAGTTGCCGTGGTTGGTTAGGCATTACATCATCAAGCCATGGCATTTGAGGTGGAAGTGCCGGATATTTATAAAAATCGTTTTTTAAGGAATCTCCAAATGCACGTGCTACGGTAGAGAATGATTTGGAACTAAAGTAAACACTTCCCTGTACCCGATTATTTTTCCTGATGTACCTGATCTGATCAGGCATCTGCTTTGGTAATCGCCACGCGGCCTCCATTCTTTGGTTCACCAGATAGGCAGCTTGTCCTATATAAAGATGTCTGCCATAGGTATTGTTACTCCACCAATCTACTAAGG
>NZ_JBFTIZ010000217.1:0-7211 GCF_056395165.1 Pedobacter sp. 10L46_2 | reverse complement strand
TAATAACATACTTTACTTGTACTTATATTGTGGTTATCATATTTTCATTATTAGTGTGGTAATAACCGCATGTCAGGTGTAGTATTATCTTTCTTAATTCCAATGAGTAGAGCAGCGCGAATTTTCAGGGTCACAGTTTATGTAGCCTCAAAACGATATAATGGATAATGAAAAAGCCGCTTGAACTTAATCAAGCGGCTTTTTTATTCGTTTAAACGAACCTTTTGGTTTTTGATTACAAACCGAAATTATATGCTAATCTAAGTCCGATGAAAGAACTTGTAGTTGAATTGGCTGACCATCCTTCATAACGTCCACCTAATTCGATAGCACCGCCATCAGAAACAGGAAACTCTATACCAATGCCAGGAGAATAAGCAAAAGCAGTTTTTCCACCTGATTCAGTAGAGAAAGCAGCACCAAGCTCACCACCTATATAAAAATTCTCAGCCACAAAGTATCTTGCACCTGCTTTAACAGGAATTGAACCATAACTACCGCCACCAAATTCATCCTTAGCCTTAAAACTCAAATAGCCTGCGCTACCTGTTAAATTTAAATTAGTTGCTACTGGATGTTGATACAATAGTGAACCACCATAACCTAATTTATAAACATCACCAAAGTCACCCATTGGAAATGCAAACTCAGCTCCAATACCTAACTTTGGACCTGTCATAGCAACATCTTTTTGAGCCTTAACGCTCGAGAATGCAAAAAGACCTGCAATTGCTGTTAGTAAAAATACTTTTTTCATTTCTGTTTAATTTAAATTGTGTAATTATAATCCTTAGATACAAAAACTTGGCCAATCGTTACAAAAAATAAAACTCTACAGTAAATAATTATTAACAAACGCACAATTGACTTATTTTATTGAGAAGTCAGTTTTCTAAAAATCTCTTCAAGAGACGAAGATTGGTGTTGCTTTTTAAGTTCATTGATTTCGGCATTTGCTACAATCTTTCCTTTATTGAGGATGATGACCTCGTCGCAAACTGCCTCTACTTCTTGCATAATATGTGTTGATAGGATAACCGTTTTGTCCTTTCCCAGCTTCTTAATCAGTTCCCGAATGTCGGTAAGCTGATTTGGATCTAAACCTGATGTAGGTTCATCAAGTATTAAGATCTCGGGATTATGAATAATTGCCTGAGCCAATCCTACCCTCTGCTTGTAGCCTTTAGAAAGCATATTTATTTTTTTGTGCTGCTCGGCCCCTAAGCCAACGGCATCTATTGTCTCCTTAACTTTTTGCTCGGGGTGCTGAAGCTTATAGGTATTGGCAACAAACAATAAAAACTCTTTTACATACATATCTGTATATAAAGGCGTGTTTTCTGGCAGGTAACCAATAATACGTCTAACATCCAAACTCTGGGTTTGCGAATCGAAGCCGCACAACTCAGCGGAGCCGGAGGTTGGCTTCAGATAACCGGTAAGCATGCGCATCGTGGTAGATTTTCCGGCACCGTTTGGCCCAAGGAAACCTAATATCTTTCCGGGTTTAACCTCAAAACTAACTTCATCGACAGCCTTTTGCTTATCGTAATACTTAGACAAATACTGTACTTTGATGCTCAATTTATTTAATTTTTAGGTTTACCGGAGTGCTCATTTTCAAAAGTAGAAAAAACACCACTGCATTCATGAAAACCATTAAAATATTTTATCTAAGTTTGCATCATTATGGCAAAAAACACTAACGACGAGCAATTTAAAAATGTAATATCACACGCCAAGGAATATGGTTTTGTATTCCAAAGCAGCGAAATATATGATGGACTAAGTGCTGTATACGATTACGGGCAGTTAGGGGCAGAATTAAAAAACAACATCAAAACTTATTGGTGGAAAGCCATGGTACAAATGCATGAAAATATTGTAGGCATTGATTCTGCAATATTTATGCATCCAAAAATATGGAAAGCAAGTGGTCACGTTGACGGATTTAACGATCCTATGATCGATAATAAAGATTCGAAAAAACGCTACCGTGCTGATCAGTTATTAGAAGATAAAATTGCACGTTACGAAAAAGACGGCAAAACAGATAAAGCTGCAAAGCTACAAGCTGATATGGATGAGGCTTTAAAATCTGAAAACCTACAGCAATTAAAAACATTAATTGAAGAACACGAAATAGCATGCCCGGTAAGCGGCACAAAAAACTGGACAGAAGTACGTCAGTTTAACCTGATGTTTAGTACCCAGTTTGGTGCTATGGCCGAGGGGGCAGAAGAAATATACTTACGTCCTGAAACTGCTCAGGGTATTTTTGTAAACTTCCTTAATGTTCAGAAATCGGGAAGGATGAAAATTCCTTTTGGTATTGCACAGATAGGAAAAGCTTTTAGAAACGAGGTAATTGCCCGTCAGTTCATTATGCGTATGCGTGAGTTTGAACAAATGGAAATGCAGTTCTTTGTACGCCCGGGTGAAGACAAAAAATGGTTTGCATACTGGAAAGAGGCTCGTTTAAAATGGCATTTGGCTTTAGGCACCTCTGCCGAAAAATACAGATACCACGATCATGTTAAACTTGCTCACTATGCGAATGCAGCTACCGATATTGAATTTGAATTCCCGTTTGGGTTTAAAGAAGTAGAAGGTATTCATAGCCGTACAGATTTCGATCTTTCTCAGCACCAGGAATTCTCTGGCAAGAAAATGCAATATTTCGACAATGATCTTAATGAAGAGGGAAAACCATATGGCAACTATGTACCTTATGTGATAGAAACTTCTATAGGTTTAGATCGTATGTTCCTTTTAACCATGATCAATGCTTTTGAAGAGCAGGACCTTAGTGATGGAGAAAAACAAGATAGCAGGACGTTATTGCGTTTACACCCTTGCCTTGCTCCTGTTAAAGTAGCGATATTCCCACTTACTAAAAAAGATGGTTTACCGGAAAAAGCAAGAGAAATTATGAACAGCTTAAAGCTGGATTTCAACTGTGTATATGAAGAAAAAGATGCCATTGGTAAGCGTTACCGCAGACAAGATGCTATTGGTACTCCTTTCTGCTTAACAATTGACCATCAGACACTGGAAGATGATACGGTAACCATTCGTCATCGTGATACAATGGAGCAACAACGTATTGACATTAAAGATCTTCAAACATTAATTGAAAGCAAAACAAGCTGGAAAAACTTGTTAAGGTAATATTTGCTAAAGCATTCGTCATACCGCTGAAGAGCGGTATCTCGCTTTTTCCAGGCAAACTTTCCCTTGAGGGATGCTGAAATAAATTCAGCATGACGACCGAGCTCTCAGGATGACGAAAGTACAAAGAAGAGGGGGCAGTAAACTGCCCCCTCTTCTTATTTTTTCAAAACGCTACTCAATGAATATTCCCAGTTCATTCTTGCAATATTAAGAACTGAAATCTGTTGGGGGCATTCTACCTCGCAGGCCTCTGTATTACTGCAGTGTCCGAAATTCTCTTCATCCATTTGTTTTACCATAGAAAGCACCCTTTTCCGCGACTCCATTTTTCCTTGAGGCAATTTTGCCAGGTGGGAGATTTTGGCTGATGTAAATAAGGCCGCACTTGAGTTTTTACAAGTAGCAACACAAGCGCCGCATCCTATGCAAGCAGCAGAGTCAAAAGCAGATTCGGCCTGTTCATGTGTAATGGGTATTCCATTTGCTTCAGGTGCCTGACCAGTATTTACAGAAACAAACCCACCAGCCATAATAATCCTGTCAAATGCTGACCTATCAACCCTTAGATCCCTTTTTATAGGAAATGCCAAAGCTCTGAATGGTTCAACATAAATGGTGTCGCCATCTTTAAACTCACGCATATGAAGCTGGCAGGTAGTAAGATTTGCTATGGGGCCATGTGCTTGTCCGTTAATCATCATTCCACACTGCCCGCATATTCCTTCCCTRCAATCATGGTCAAATTCAACAGGGCGGTCGCCTTTTAAAACCAGCTGCTCATTTAAGGTATCCATCATCTCCAGAAAAGACATATGAGGGATCACATTATCCAGTTCGTAATCTACCAGCTTACCCTCGCTGGCAGCATCACTTTGTCTCCAAATTTTTAGATATAACTTCATCAGCCTATTTATTTATAGCTTCTTACTGCCAGTTCAACATTTTCAAAGTGTAATGGTTCAGGGATCAGCAATTCTTCCTGTCCTTCTCCCCGCCATTTCCAGGCAGATACGAAACAGAACTTTTCATCATTCCTTAAAGCCTCTCCTTCCGGAGTTTGATATTCTTCTCTAAAATGGGCACCACATGATTCGTCTCGAGTTAAAGCATCCAGGCACATCAACTCTGCCACTTCGAGATAATCACCAATACGACCTGCCTTTTCCAATTCTCCGTTCATCTCATCTTCATCGCCAGGAACTTTAAGGTCTTTATAAAAATCAGCCCTTAGCTTTTTTATTTCGTTTATGGCGTGGATTAATCCTTCTTTGCTTCTTGATAAACCACAATAATCGTATAATAACTTGCCTAAAGTCTTATGGAAATAATCGGCCGTTTTAGTGCCATTTATTTCCAGCAGTTTACTTAGTTGCGCTCTTACCTGAACTTCGGCATCGATAAATGCCTGATGATCTATCGGCACCCTTTCTGATTTAATTTCTCCGGCCAGATAATTTGAAACCGTATATGGTGCAATAAAATAACCGTCTACACATGCCTGTAATAAAGAATTTGCACCTAACCTGTTGGCTCCATGATCAGCAAAGTTAGCTTCACCAAGGGCAAACAATCCTGGTATGGTCGTCATCAGTTCATAATCAACCCATAGTCCGCCCATTGAGAAGTGAGCCGCAGGAGATATCATCATAGGCTCTACATAGGCGTCGGTAGCCGTAATTTTGCGGTACATGTCAAACAGGTTGCCATACTTCTCTTTAATACGCCCTTTTCCCTGCTCCTTAATCGCCTTGGAAAAATCCAGATAAACGGCATTCCTTTGCGGCCCTACTCCAAATCCTGCGTCTATGCGTTCCTTTGCCGCTCTCGAGGAAATATCGCGTGGGGCAAGATTACCGAAGGCAGGGTAACGTCTTTCCAGGTAGTAATCACGTTCTGATTCAGGAATATCATTAGGTTTCCGGTTTTCAGAAGGTTTTAAAGGCACCCAAATTCGCCCATCATTCCGCAGCGACTCAGACATAAGTGTGAGCTTAGATTGGTAATCGCCCGATTGTGGTAAGGATGTTGGGTGTACCTGGGTCCAGCTTGGACATGCCATTAATGCACCCTTCTTGTGTGCACGCCATATGGCAGATGCATTGCATCCCATTGCAAGGGTTGATAAATAATAGATTTTACCAAAGCCCCCGGTGGCCAAAATTACGGTATGAGCACTATGCCTTTCTATCTCTCCTGTATCAAGATTTCTTACAATAACGCCTCTTGCTTTTCCATCGATAACTACTACATCCAACATTTCATGCCTTGTGTAAAGCTTAACAGTTTTGGCAGCAACCTGACGCATTAAAGCCTGATAAGATCCTAAAAGCAACTGTTGTCCGGTTTGTCCCCTTGCATAAAAAGTCCGGCTAACCTGTACACCTCCAAAAGATCGATTATTCAGATACCCGCCATATTCTCTGCCAAAAGGCACACCTTGGGCAACTGCCTGATCTATTAACTGAGCCGAACATTCTGCAAGCCTATAAACGTTTGCTTCGCGTGACCGGAAATCGCCGCCTTTAATGGTATCATAGAACATACGATAAACACTATCTCCATCATTCTTGTAATTCTTGGCCGCATTTACTCCACCTTGTGCAGCTACTGAGTGTGCACGCCTTGCTGAATCCTGAAAACAGAAAGATTTAACATTGTATCCCATCTCGGCCAATGATGCCGCAGCAGCACTACCTGCCAGTCCGGTACCAATAACAATAACGTCCATTTTTTTTCGGTTGGCGGGATTAACCAGCTTAGCATGGTCTTTATAGAAACTCCATTTATCTTTTAATGGTCCCGGTGGTATTTTAGCGTTCAGTTCCATAAAACATGTTGAGTTAAGTAAATATAAATTGGAATAATAGCGAAACCGATAGTGATGATATAGCTATAGCCTGTACCAAAAGTCCTTACCCACGAAACATATTTAGGATGATACAAACCCAGTGATCTGGCTGCACTATAAAAGCCATGCAGCAGATGATAACCCAGCGCGAACATAGACAGCACATAGAAAAGTACATACCACCAGTCGTGATAGGCAGCCACCACTATTGCGTATAGGTCTTTATGCCCACTTTCATCTTTCGGTAAGCTTCCGAACTTGTACTGATACCAAAAATCCCTGAAATGAAATACCAAAAATATCAGAATTAGTGTGCCAAGTATCCCCATATTTCTTGAATACCATTTGCTGGCTTTGCCCCTGTTATCCACGGCATACCTGCCTGCTGTTTTTTTATTTTTAAGCGTAATTATCAATGCATCCAGGCAATGAATTACAATAGATGCATAGAGAACATAAGAAATGATCTTTATAAAAATATTGCCGGATAGCAGCTGAGAATAACTGTTAAAGCTGGCTTTTGCTTGTTCGGCAGGTAATAATAACTGCAGATTTCCAAGCAAATGAATGACAAGAAAAAAACACAGAAACAACCCCGTAACTGCCATTAGCGTTTTTCGCATCAGTGTAGATGCTCTGTTTTTATTATCCATAAGCTTTAAATTAATACAAGCCGATCATCTTCCACCACAGCCCGCCTATTCCCATCCAGATCAAAAGAAAAACGATACTCAAAACAAATCCCTTTGACCACCAGTCCTTGACATCAACGAATGTACTTCCAAAAAATACCGGTGCCGGACCATGCCCGTAATGGGTTAATGTTCCAAAAATACCACCACAAAAGCCCAGCGATAATGCAAGCAGCATGGGCGGAATGCCAATGGTGATACCCACGCCAAGCAAAGCTGCATACATAGACGCAACGTGCGCTGTTGCACTTGCAAACAAATAATGACTGTAAAAGTAAACCAGAATAATAATAGGAAAAGCCATGGTCCAGCTCAGCCCTCCTATTTTTGCCCTTACCAATTCACTGAACCATGGGATTAATCCCAGCGTATTCAAAGAACTACCCATCATTACCAAGGCCGAGAACCATACAATTGTATCCCATGCGCCCTTTTCACTTTTCACATCTTCCCAGGTTAAAACCTGCGATAACAACAGGAATACCAGACCAATAAAG
>NZ_JBFTIZ010000216.1:0-7216 GCF_056395165.1 Pedobacter sp. 10L46_2 | reverse complement strand
GGTCTGGCCTTGTCCAAAAGCATCATTGAAGCTCATCATGGCAAAATAGAAATCCTAAGTAATCCAGCCACCACTCAAGAGCCTGGCTATACTTGCTTTATTGTTAAGCTTAAAAAAGGAAATTCGCACTTTAAGCCAAGCGAACTTAGTGAAGTTAAAAGTGCAGACTTCCCGTCCAAACTGTACGTACAACAATTTGTTGAAGAGGAAGCCGCTGAGCAAAATAAACACCCCAAAGCCCAGGAAACCATTCTGATCGTAGAAGATAATGCAGAGATTATGCAACTCATAGCCGGTGCTATTGGCAAACAATATCACACAAGGGAGTCTGTTGATGGGCTTAAGGGATGGGAAACAGCAATTGAATTGCTACCTGATCTGATCATCTGCGATGTAATGATGCCAATAATGGATGGATTAGCCTTATGCAGTAAGTTAAAAACAGATGAACGTACCAGCCATATTCCCGTAATTCTCCTTACTGCCAGGTCATCGCACATCCATCAGTTAAGCGGACTGGAAACCGGAGCCGATGCTTATATCACTAAGCCTTTCAGCATGGATCTGTTGCTGCTAAACGTGCGTAACTTATTGCAATCAAGAGCAACAATGCGCCAAAAATTTGTTCAGCAGGTAAACCTACAGCCTCAAGACATAACCATCAACTCTACAGACCATGCATTTATGACTAAAATCCTGGGTTATATTGAAAGTCATCTGTCTGATGAAAATTTTGGCGTACCCGAATTGGCCCAAAAAATTGGAATGAGTCAGCCCGTACTTTACAAGAAAATCCGGACAATGACAACCCTTTCTGTAAATGATTTTATCAAAACAATTCGATTGAAAAAGGCCGCTCAACTGTTAGCTGAGCATAGGTATACCATATCAGAAATTTCTTATCTGGTAGGTTTTAACGATCCAAAATATTTTAGCAGAGAATTTAGAAAACAATATGGTCATACGCCACGAGAATATATAAAGAACCTCTAATCCCAGTACTTAAATTTCAATTCCGTTAATGTCAGTGGTCAATATCTCACTCATATAATCAAAAAATGGGCGCATATTTTTAAAGGTTAGCGTTGCCTGCGCTAAAAAGCGCTCATTTAAAACCTCTTCATCAGAAAACCTTCTAATGAGCAAAAACTGCTTGTATCGTAATAAATCAATGTTTTCATGATCGGCATTGAAACCCTTAGGCGAGGTTTTCAATTGCTCTCCTTTCAATGTTTCGAATGTTGAAATAAAGGAGCCACTCTGTATGATCTCTCTTAATGGCGTGGCATCAAAACCAATATGTTCCCTTATTTGTTTTAAATCCTGTGCCGATGGCCCCCAGAATCCGCCTGCAATAAAACTATTCCCCTTCTCTATATGAAAATAGTATCCTCCCCTGCGGTACTTGGTGGCGCGCCTGAAACTACCACTCCAGTGGGTTTTGAATGGGGTTTTATCTTTAGAAAACCGGGTATCCCTATAAATACGATACACGCTTTTTCGTCCGGAAGGAGTTTCTATTACATCGTCTACATTTAGGTCCTGTAACAAGCCGTCAGCAAAGACTTCTATAAGCGCTTGCTCTTTTAGAAATTCTTCTTTATGCTCGTTAAACCACTCTCTATTGTTGTTTTCTTTTAATTGATCTAAAAAATTTAAGCTGGAAGAATGTATCTGAGGTTTTGAATGAAGCTTTGCCATATGCAAAACTAAATAAAACGATCGCCAAAACGAATATCGGCTGAACACTTTTGCGCAAATACTACATACTTAAACTTAGAATAACGGCAAGGCAACTTAGAATCAGGATAATAAAAACAGCTTTAAATAAGATATAGGTACTCATGAGATGTAATTTAAATTCATATTATTTTATTACCCGAAATTAAATCTTCAGCTAAATACGTGCATAGTAAAAATCGACCGAATTTAAATAATTCTATTTCTGCTTTTTCTCTGTAATAGCCTTAAAGCCCGTTTCAAGTACCTCCTTTAGCAATTCTCTACTATAGCTGTTTACGTATAGGCAGATATAAGGATAGTCTTTATAGTGCGGCGTAATGAAACAGCTTTCCGGATATTCCTCCAGGAATCTTTCTCTGCTTTCAAAATCCGTCCTTACAGCAAGCCATTCCCCATTCTCGTGCAGCCTGCAAAGCWAATTCTTTTTGATTTTTATTGAAGGGGTATCATAATGCGACAAGCTATCCGAAGCGTCAGGAAATTGTAGCGCAATTTGCCTTACAGGTTCAAAATCAACTGGATTGAAATTTATAGCCTTCATACCTATTAAAGATAGGAGATCAATTACAAACAACAACTGATTGTATAAAAATTGTAAGTTTTCAATGTTTAAACCAGCGTAATTAGGTAATACATTAATTTTATGTCAGCAATGACAGAAAGGATATATTTCATCAGTGGCTTGGGGGCCGACAGGCGCGCATTTAAAAAGCTTGTTTTCCCACCTAATTTCGAACTGGTTTATCTGGATTGGATTCCTGCATTAAAAAATGAATCGCTCGAGGCATACGCGCTCCGATTGGCAGCTAAAATAGATGCCTCTTCTCCATTTTACTTAGTTGGCCTATCCTTTGGTGGCATGCTGGCTACTGAAATTTCTAAGCAATTGAAGCCGTCACATACTTTTCTCATTTCCAGTACACCCGTTTTTAAGGAATTACCATGGTATTATCGGATGGCAGGTAGTTTAAGCTTACAAAAAGCAATCCCTGTCAGCCTTTTAAAACGAGGGAACAACATTGGTTTGAAGTTCCTTGGCGCTAAAACACATGAAGAAATTAAACTACTGAAACAACTTGTGATAGATAGTGACCCTATTTTTATGAAATGGGCGTTAACTTGTATCTTAAGCTGGCGGAATAAAGAAAGGCCAATAAATTTAACCCATATTCATGGAACGGCCGATAATATATTGCCATTCAGATATAACAAACCTGATATACGGATTGAAGGCGGTGGACATTTTATGGTTTATGCCAATGCAGATGTCATCTCTAAATTAATACTAAAACAAATTGCAGATTTATAAATATAATATGTTAAAAGAATCCCTAAAAACCCTCTTTACAAGAGATTTGAATAAAGTAAAGCTTGAAATTGAACAATATCAGAACGATAAAAACATTTGGCGAACTGAAAATGCGATAAGCAATTCTGCAGGTAATTTATGCTTGCACTTAGTGGGAAACCTGAATACTTTCATTGGTGCAGAACTTGGTAAAACCGGATATATCAGAAATAGAGAACTTGAGTTTTCACTAAAGGATGTTCCAAGAAATGAATTGATTAAACAAATTGAGGATACCATTAAAGTAGTTACAGACTCCATCGACCAGTTAACCGAACAAGACCTGAAAAATGAATATCCGGAGGTAAAAGTTTTAGAGAATGACAGATCAGTAAAGTACATGTTGATTTACCTCAGCTCACATTTAGCTTATCACCTTGGTCAAATCAACTACCACAGACGCCTGTTAGATGTCTAGCTCAAGAGAGCTTTCTAATACTGAACAAATTGAATAAACATACCAATTTGAATAATGGTTAAATTAGTTCTAGTGCTTTTTAAAGCATCAGGCATACCCTGAAAGGCCTTTAACGAGTAAGGAAATTTATCTTATTGTAAACAAGTATGAAAAAGTTAGAACTAAACAATTTAGGTGTTCAAGAAATGAACTCTGTTGAAATGACAAAAACTGATGGTGGCGGCATAGTATGGAGCTCTTTAGGTGCTTTATTAGGTAATGTTACTACTACTGTAAACGCTGTTCTTGGTGATACAACACAATTTTTATCTAAGCAACTAGCAACTGTTTTCAGTTTTATCCGTACTCTATAGGGGAGTTAGATTTGAAGGCCGGATGATTGAATGTACTCATTGAATTGTCCGGTCTTTTTTTTGCCCATAAATATCTAAATATTATTGCTGAACTGTAGAATTAAAGTAACTCATTTTAGTTATATTAGTAATGCAATACTTATGAGGACTTTATCTTTTCTGATCCTTCTGTTGGTCATTACCGGCTGCGACTTTAAAAATAAGTCTGCTGATACGCACACGATAGCCCCTATTGAAGGCAGCAAAAATCAATATATAACCACAAAGGAATATACAGGTGTAATCTTTGCTCCAGATACTTCGGCCAATGCCGATGAGGGCAGTGTCCAGTTTATGCCAACTGCTGAGGATATTGAAAACGCAGAGCGCATCTTCAAAATGTGCCTAAAAACAAGTAAAATCGATAAAGATGGTGTCATTGTAGATTCTACCAGAATCCAGGCACCGTCAGGGTATTTCAGACAATATCTTGGATACAAAAATAAAAACGGCGAAAAGGTTATTCTTTTAAACTGTTTTATTAAAAGTGCTGTGAGTAAAGATGAAACCTGGAAGAAAGAAATCATCGCATTTAAAGATGGTGGAAACAATTATTTCAGCGTACATATTAACCTTGCTACAAATGATTGCTTCAACTTCTTTGTTAACGGAGGTGCCTGATTATACTGTCGTTACGTTTGCGAAGCCCTCACCCACTTTTGATCAATATATTCAATTAAAAAGAAGCTAAGCACAATAAAACCCAGTATGTACCTGCCAAGTTTAATCATAGCAAGTAAGCTTACGGTTAGTTGCGGATTAAACAGCGACAATAAAGTAAGCGAAAGTGCTACAATACCGAGAATAGCCATAAAAACAAGCGCATAAGTTTTAATACCGAATGGCTTAACTTTTTGGGCAAAAACTTTCCTGGTAACCATTGTTGCAAAACCATAAGGCAAACTGCTTACAGGTTCACTTTTCAGTGCAGTTGCCAATAATTCATCCAGCTTCTGATCCCTTTTGTCCTCTCTGTTCTCATTCGCTTCCATATCATTCATTTATTAAATAAATTTCCAGTTTTTCTTTCAATAATTTCTTTGCTCTGAACAAATAATTTTTGATGGTTCCTTCAGGCATTCCTGTGATCTCTTGTATTTCGAGGTAACTAAACTCCTCCAAATGAAACAAGGTAAGTACTGAGCGGTATTGCAAAGGCAGCTGTAACAACAAATGCTGCACATAAGCTGCAACATCCTTTTTAATCATAAGTCGCTCTGGTGTCTCCTCGCTAAAGTGGTAGTTATCTATTTCATCATTATCTGCCTCACTCTTATTTTGCAGTTCCTGTTTATATTTCCTCAGGTGGTTAATAGACGTCAGGTAAGCAATTCGGGCAATCCAGGTGCTTAGTTTAGATTGAAAGCCAAATTTATTCAGTCCCTGATATACCTTTATAAAAACCTCCTGACAAATATCAGTCGCATCCTCATCATTTTTTATTAGTCTGCTTGTTACATGAAATACAAGTTTCTCATACTGCTTAACCAGAGCTTCAAATGCTCTTGCATCACCTCGCAATATTTTGGCAACTAGTTCCTTTTCATTTAACATCGTATAGTAGACACCCGGATGCTGTGTAATGTTGCAGTTTCCACAAAAAAAATAATAATTTTAAAAAGATGTATTTTTCTGCAACCTTTTTATTGGCAGGCGTGTCTACTTGGGCAATAAATCACATTTAAAAACAGACATCATGGACCACATAGAAAGTATAACCATCTCAATATCATTATTCATTATTACAGCAATCGTTGTAATTGCCATTCTCAACTTCATTTTAAAGAATCGTCTAATCAACTCAGGGCTTACAAATCCCGAAATACTAAACTCACTGGGCCAATCATTTAACCATAAGATTGCAGTACTTAAATGGGGTCTTATTCTTTTCTTTGGCGGAATAGGTTTAGTGGTTATCAATTACATTCCCGATGCCCAGGTTGATTCTCCCCTGCCTTATGGAATTGAAATGATCTTTATTGCCGCCGGTTTCCTTTCTTATTATTTCCTCGTGAGGAAATCTGAAAAAGACCAGGGCTAAAACAACCCAACCCTACTTCTTTAATTTACTGAACACAAAAAGGTCTTCAAGGGCAATGGCAGCGCTATGCGCTGTCCAAACCCTAAGGCGCTCCAAAAATCAAAACTCATGAAAAACCTTCAACTACGTTTATTTCTTATCATAGGCTTTTTCGCCATCATAACAAGTTATAATCAATCGGCTGCACAAACCAGAATACCCAACTTTTCTGTGAACGGGAAGGTTATGGATTCCGTCAGCAAAAAACCGGCCGGCTGGGCTACAATCAACATCATTAGTTCAACAAATGCAATTGTTAAGACAGGGATAAGCGACAGCACCGGTATATTTACATTAAGTCAAATACCGTCTGGAACATACAAACTTGAAATAGTGAGTATCGGCTATAAGGCCAAAACATTTGCAATATCTCTTCAGGATACTACAAAACTGCACGTTGATCAGGGTTTGGTCCTATTATCTCCAGACACCAAACAATTGAAAGGGGTAAACATTACCGGCAGCAAACCAATAGTCACTCAAGAGATAGACAGGCTTGTGTACGATCTACAAGCCGATCCGGATAGTAAAGGGAACAGCGTTCTGGAAATGATGCGTAAAATTCCTTTTGTTTCACTAGATGCAGAGCAAAACATCAGACTTAAAAATAGCACTAGTTTTAAGATCTTTATCAATGGCAGGCCATCTGGTATGATCGAGAATAACCCTAAGGAAGTTTTGCGCAGCATGCCTGCATCAACTATTGAAAAGATCGAAGTAATTACCAATCCACCAGCAAAATATGATGCAGAAGGATTCGCAGGAATCATCAATATCGTAACTAACAAAAAACCCGCCGATGGATACAATGGCTCTTTAAATCTCAATGAAAGTTTTCCTGCAGGTGGCCCGGGCGCTGGTGGATCTTTTAATTTTAAATCTGGTAAACTTATCGCTTCGGTATTCACCGGTGGCTCGCTTTCTAAAACCCCTGTCACAACAAATAATTTGATTAGAAATGCCATCGGCGATAACCCTCAAACCTTAACTCAAGATGGCGATAATAAATCTGACGGCAGAACCGGATATCTTGGAACCGATGTGAGCTATGAAATCACCCCACTACAGCTCATCTCAGCTCAGATCAATCTTAATGGCAACAAAAACGCCCAACTCAGCAACCAGGTCTCGTCGCTCACTCAAAACGGAGAATTACTACAAGGCTATCACATACAAAATACCTACGATGGCAATAGCGACTATATAGATGCCTCAGTTAACTATCAGATCTCTTC
>NZ_JBFTIZ010000215.1:0-7219 GCF_056395165.1 Pedobacter sp. 10L46_2 | reverse complement strand
GTATTGCTCCTGGCTTTATAGCCACAGATATGTCGGCCAAAGCACTAAACAATGATCCGGACAGAAAAAACAAGGTGCTTTCGCGCACCCCAATGGGAAAACTAGGCCTACCATCCGACATAGGAGATGCCGCTTACTTCCTTGCGTCTGATGATGCTAAATTCATTACGGGTATAGTTATACCTGTTGACGGCGGAAATTCAATAGGATTTTAAACAAAAGTCTAAAGCTGATATGATTAAAATGGAACAAACCTTAAGATGGTTCGGCCCTAACGATCCGGTTAGTCTGCAATACATCAAACAAAGCGGCGCAACGGGCGTAGTTACCGCGCTGCATCACATTCCTGTTGGCGAAATATGGACTATTGATGAGATAGCGCTGAGAAATAAAGAAATTTCCGAAGCAGGATTAACATGGGCAGTTATCGAAAGCTTACCTGTTCATGAGGACATCAAAAAAAGAAGTGGGAACTATAAAACCTATATAGAAAACTATAAAATCAGCATGCAAAATGTTGCTGCCTGCGGCTTAAAAGTGATCACCTATAATTTCATGCCCATATTGGACTGGATGCGCACCAATGTTTCATACGAACTAAGTGACGGCAGCAAGGCCCTATATTTTGAAAAATCGGCTTTTATAGCATTTGATCTTTTCTTGTTAAAGCGACCAAATGCCCAAAACGACTATCAACCAGGCGAGATTGAAAAGGCAGAAAAACGGTTCAGGGAAATGAGCAAACAGGAAAAAGAAACCTTATACAACAATGCATTACTTAGCCTGCCAGGATCAGACGAGCCTTTTACCCCTGAGCAGATTTTAAGCGCGCTGGAAACTTACAGGAATATCGACAACAAGAAACTAAAGGAAAACCTTTATGAATTCCTTAAAGAAATTATTCCAGTTGCAGAACAAACAGGACTGCAATTGGCCATTCATCCGGACGACCCTCCCTACTCTATTCTGGGCCTTCCAAGAATCATGAGTACTGAAGCCGATGTCCAGGACATGCTTACCGAAGTTCCATCGGCCAATAATGGCATATGCTTCTGTACAGGTTCATTTGGCGCGCGTGCCGACAATGATCTACAGGGAATGATAAAAAGACTTGGCAACCATATTTTCTTTCTTCACCTCCGTAGCACCCAAAGAGATCAGGAAGGAAACTTTTACGAGGCCAATCACCTGGAAGGAGATGCCAACATGCCTGAAGTTGTTAGAGAGGTGGTTGCACTTCAACAAAGACTCAATAGCTCTATTCCGATGAGACCCGATCATGGTCACCAAATGTTAGATGATCTGAACAAAAAGCATTACCCGGGTTATTCTATTATTGGCAGGCTAAAGGGTCTGGCAGAGTTAAGAGGACTCGAATCCGGGATACTAAGCAGTCTTGATTCTTAAATTGCATTTTCAAACCATTTCCAGTCCCGTTTGTTAGTGATAAGAACACTAATATTTTAAAAAATGGGATTATTTAAAACTGCCTTAATCGGCGCCGCAATATATGGCATAGTTAAGTATGTAACTAAAAAGGACATTAATGGCCGCTCAATAGCCGACGACATCAAAGAAAAAGCACCAGAATGGATGGAAAAAGCTAAAAACTTAAAAGATGATTTAAAAGTAGAACTGGAAAAACAACGGTATTAGTATTGTTTTAAGTCACTTACTTTTTCGGGGCACCCAAATAAAATAAACCGGGACCTTTTTGATATCCTTTGGCAATCCTGTAGATGATTTCCGCCAGCGCTTTTGTAGTTCCGATGGGGATATGGTTCGAAATTCCGGTGTTATTGATATGCCTTTCATAAATCAGTAAAATTAGATGCATTAAAATTACTAATATTTTTAGTAAAACAGAAGTGAATTTTTCAGTTCTCTGAATGAGATTGTATGACCACTTGATCCAGACATAATGTGCACCTTGTTCACACTTTCCTCACAAACAGGTACCTTTTTGTGAGGAAAGTGTGAACAAGTCTCGAACAAGCCCCGAGCCAGCAAAAGTAAAATAGCTGGCCGCAGAACACCAAACTAATCTCCAAAGACATTAGGACAATGCAATTTTTTTTAAAAATAAATTTGTCATTACAACTATATATCGTAATATTGCGATGTATAATTATGGGACTTACAAAAACAGAAATATTTACTGAAGAACAAAACCGCCTGGCGGTGATGCTGAAAGCAATGGCCCACCCTGCACGCATTGCTATTCTACAGCAGATCATTAAAGCAAATGCCTGCATCTGTGGAGACCTGGTTGAAGAACTTGGGCTTGCACAAGCCACCATTTCGCAACATTTAAAAGAACTGAAAAATGCAGGCATTATACAGGGTACAATTGAAGGTGTAAGTGTTTGTTACTGCATCAATCCAACGGTATGGAATGAACTTCAACAACAACTCTCAGCATTCTTTTCTACTTATGAATTAAAGACAAACTGCTGTTAAAAAAATTTGACCTAATACATCGTAATATTGCAATTAAACAATTAAACAAATTATCATGAATACAACGGAATTAATCAACTGGCAAACATTTAAAAGTAAGCTACAGGACAATCCTGAACTTACTTTACAATTTCAATATGCTGAGGACAAATGGGTAGATGCTTCATATCACATCACGGAAATTAAACAGGCACCCATTGTATCGGTAGATTGCGGTGGGGTTATGAACTCGTGGACAGAAATTATAGTTCAGCTGTGGGAACCATCTGCCAAGGATAATGAAAGAGCAATGTCGGTGAGCAAAGCACTGTCAATTGTTAAGCTTGTCGAGAAAAGCCTGCCATTAAATCCACTGGCCGTGGTAAAAATAGAATTTGGGAACTCTCAATTTGATACTCGCCAGATGTATCCCGGAGAATTTATTATTGACAATGGGAACTTTATTGTAAACCTAAGCGCTGATTTTACACAATGCAAAGCCATTAATAGAGGAGAAAGTTGCGGCTCAACAGAAACAGTTACTTGCACCCCAGGTGGCGGTTGCTGCTAGTTAAAATATGAAAAATATACTTGTATTATGCACCGGCAACAGTTGCCGCAGTCAAATTGCCGAAGGCTATTTAAGATTCTTTGCAAAGAATAATGCTGAAATTTACAGTGCCGGGATAGAAACACATGGCGTAAATCCGAAAGCCATTGAAACGATGAAAGAAGATGGGATTGACATCTCATCACATACTTCAAACAACATCAATGAGTACATGGATGTTGATTTTGATTATGTAATCACTGTGTGTGATAACGCTAAGGAAAGCTGCCCGTATTTCCCTACAAATGCACAAAAATTCCATTACAACTTTCCAGATCCAGCTAAAGCAACAGGAACAGACGAGGAGGTTAAAACACAATTCAGAGGAGTAAGGGAGATGATTAAACAGTACTGTCAGAATTTTATAGAAAAGAATATTTAATGGAAAGGAAAAAATTAGGCTTTCTTGATCGTTACCTTACTTTATGGATATTTCTTGCTATGGCTGTTGGTATTGGAATCGGGTATCTGGTTCCATCTTCCGCTACCATTATCAATTCCTTTTCCAGCGGAACAACAAATATTCCACTGGCAATAGGGTTGATTCTGATGATGTACCCTCCACTAGCCAAAGTTAAGTATGAAAATATGGGCAGGGTATTTAAGGACACGAAGGTGCTCTCTCTGTCTTTAGTACTAAACTGGATTATAGGCCCTGTACTCATGTTTATTTTAGCCATTGTTTTTTTGCACGACTACCCTGAATACATGGTAGGCTTAATTTTGATTGGCCTGGCCAGATGCATTGCAATGGTAGTTGTCTGGAATGAGCTTGCAGAAGGCGATAGAGAATATGCAGCTGGCCTGATTGCCCTGAACAGTATTTTTCAGGTCTTATTATACAGCGTATTTGCGTATATTTTTATTACCGTTTTACCTCCTTTATTTGGATTAAAAGGATTAGAAGTAAATATCACGATAGGCCAGATTGCCGAGAGTGTGGCGATTTATCTTGGGATACCGTTTGCATTGGGTATCATCAGCCGTTATACATTAATAAAACTTAAAGGAGAAACCTGGTTTCAAACCAAATTTGTACCGTTAATTTCACCTGTTACACTAATCGCCTTATTATTCACAATTGTGATCATGTTCAGTTTAAAGGGCAATCTGATCATAAAAATTCCTATGGATGTAATACGAATAGCAATACCATTGGTCATCTATTTTGTGATCATGTTTATCTTCAGCTTCCTTATGGGCAAATATTTTGGCGCTGATTATTCTAAAAACACAGCAATTGCATTTACTGCTACAGGCAATAATTTTGAACTGGCAATAGCTGTTGCAATTGGCGTTTTCGGCATCAACTCGGGGCAAGCATTTGCAGGTGTTATTGGCCCACTGGTTGAGGTCCCTGCACTTATTGCCCTGGTAAATGTTGCTTTTTGGTTTAGAAAGAAGTATTACCGGTAAACTACTGCAGCACCCTCACTCCTTCTTGTTCGATTTTCTTTTTCAAAGGGCCCGTTAGCTGAGCATCTGTAATTAAAAAGTGTATCGATTTCAGAGTTCCAAATTTAACATAAGCATCTTTCCCAATTTTTGAGGAATCGGTAAGTAAATAAACCTGTTCCGCATTCTTTAGAAAAGCTTTTGTTATTTGGGCTTCCTTTTCGCTATGTGCTGTTAAACCATTTTGTAGTGATATGCCGTCGACACCTACAAAAGCTTTAGAAACGTGATAAGTATCGATGTGCTGAACCGCCATATCCCCGTGCACTGCCCTGCGTTCTTTATCCAGCTCACCCCCTATCAGGTTAATACCAATACCAGGTGTATCTATTAATTCTGCTACTATTGGCAAAGAATTGGTAATAACCTTTAGCTTATTAAGCTTCTTTAAATGAGCACACATAGCAAACACCGTACTTCCGCAATCCATAAATATTGTATCCCCATCTACCACCTGAGCGGCAGCTAATTTTCCTATTTCCTGCTTGCTTTCTGTATTAGCAGTTTGCTTTTTATGGAATGCCACGAAGGGCAGATTATCTAGCTTCATGGCGCCTCCATGCGTTCGCTGCAGGAGCCCCTCTTCAGAAAGATCTTGCAAATCTCTTCTGACCGTAGCAGGAGATATTGATAATTTCCGAGAGATCTCCATTACAGATAAAGCCTCAAATTCATCAAGTATCATTAAAATCTTTTTCTTTCTTTCCTGAAAACTCATATAAATAGCCTACATTTGATCAAAAATAATCATTATTAATCATAATTGATCATGAATAGTACAATAAATATAATCAAAGAGGAAATTTTATCAGACGACTGGTATGTTTTAAAGAAAACAACATTCAACTTCTTGTCTAAAAAAGGGATACAGGAAACGCTAAGCAGGGAAACTTATGATCGTGGAAACGGGGCTACAATCCTTCTTTACAACCGATCACTGCAAACCGTTATTCTGATTAAGCAGTTCCGATTCCCCACATACGTTAATGGCAATGTTACCGGAATGCTGATTGAAACATGCGCAGGTTTACTTGACGAAAACAGTCCGGAGGAAGCTATCCGCAGAGAAACAGAGGAAGAAACCGGATATGTATTGTCCTCCGTTCAAAAAGTATTTGAAGTTTATATGAGTCCTGGTTCCGTTACAGAAAAACTGTATTTCTTTATTGCAGAATACACGGCTGATATGAAAACGGAAATAGGAGGCGGCGTAGAAGATGAGGATATAGAAGTACTGGAATTACCATTTAATACCGCAATGAAAATGATTGCAACCGGCGAAATCAAGGATGGAAAAACAATCATGCTACTTCAGCATCTTGCACTATCAAAAATCATGGGGTAAACTCTTTTTTTAAAGAGCCTACAGTTTTAGCGGTATCTTTTTACCTGTTTTAGCCGCCAGATAAATGGCTTCAATAATTTTTAAATCTTTTAGCGCTTCTTCTCCGTTAACAGGTACTATTGGCTCTTTGCCTTCTAAAATAATGCCTGCCATTTCTTCCATCTGTACAGTTTGGTGGGTAGCGTGGGGTTGTGTTAATTCACCTTTATGCGTACGCCCTTTTATTGGCCCGTAGCCGGTTGAAGGCTGCATCTCGGCAAAACCTTTCTCTCCGACAAGATAAAACCGATCAAGATAGTTCATATTATATGTCGACAGGTAAGAGGCTACCGCCCCACCCGGAAATCCCATCTGGAATTGAATGGTTTCATCAACCCCTTCTTTAAATATTTCAGTATTTGTTTTTCTTTCTTGTGCGGTTACCCATGTAGGTTCCTCGCCTACCATATATCTGGAGCCGTTGATGGCGTAAATACCTATATCCATCATTGCTCCCCCACCTGCAAGCTGTTTATTCAATCGCCATTGTTTTGGATCGCCTATTTTAAAGCCACATTGTCCTTGAAAAAACATGATCTTTCCAAATTCACCGGCATTTCTCATTCGGATAACTTCGAGGGTTTTGGGCTCAAAATGCATCCTGTACCCCACCAGCAACTTCACGTTTGCTTTTTTACATGCATCGATCATTTCTTGCCCTTCTTTAGGACTTATTGCCATTGGCTTTTCGCAAATTGCATGCTTACCCGCTTTGGCAACACGAATAACCTGATCATGGTGAAGCGCATTAGGGGTAATAACATAGACCGCATCAATATCAGGATTGTTTTTTATCTGATCAAAGTTCTCATAGTTATAACAGTTCTTTTCCGGAATACCATATTTGGCTTGCCAGTCTTTGATTTTAGATGGTGTTCCACTAATTACACCTACCAGTTTTGCTTTAACGCAGGATTGCATTGCTTCTGCAACGCGACTACCATAGCCGCCAAGGCCCATAATAGCTACCCGTAAGACTGGTCCATCGTACAATTTATCAGTTTTTGAAGCTGACCATCCCGAAAGCGGTATAAATGGTAAAACCAATGAAGAAAGTCCAAGTTTCTGTAAAAAGTCGCGACGTGTATCCATAATTTAAATCGTTTTAAACCCAATTTACATATTTTACACATAAAAAATAGAAGTTTTATAGACTTAACATACTATAAACAAAAATGTTGGCTTACATTTGGTTATAAAAACGACCAAACCAATTATTGTAAACGATCTCTTATATGCGCCGTTTTCTTATTTTAATTGCCTTTATACTTTCTGCTAAATTTCAGGCCATTGCTCAGGTGATTTATCTTAACGACAACACACCTTACAGC
>NZ_JBFTIZ010000214.1:0-7255 GCF_056395165.1 Pedobacter sp. 10L46_2 | reverse complement strand
GCTTTTTCCTAATACCACGATCGATTACAAGCTGTCAGAATCCCAACAGATTGGACTTTCCTTCAGTAAAAGAATCGACAGACCAAGTTACAGGCAGTTAAACCCATTCCGTGTCTACCTGAATGAAACAACATCACAGTCTGGAAATCCCAATCTACTGCCTCAAATTACTTATGCACTAGAGTTGAGTCATACCATATCTGAAAAGTACAGCTTTCGATATGCATTCAGACGAACGCTCAATAATATAATTCCCTTTATTTATCAAGATCCATCAAAGCCTGAGATGGTTATACTCACTGACCGTAACCTGGCGGTCAAGGATTATTATGGAATTGACTTTTCGGCCCCAGTTAAATTTGGGAAGTGGTTTCAGAGCTATAACAATGCAATATTGTTTTATTCGAAATTTAATGGTGCAGTATCGAATTCAAATCTTGACAACTCAATAGTGACTTATAAGTTTAATAGTAACAATACATTTATCTTAACGCCCAGCTTTTCGGCAGAATTTTCCGCCAATTACACTTCACGTGAGCAAGATGGATCTTTTAATTTCTTGCCTGTTTGGGCAGTGGGAGCGGGTTTTCAAAAGCAATTTCTTGCAAAAAAAGCCAGCTTAAAACTTAATGCCACAGATGTGTTCTATAAGCTCAAAACAAGAGGGATTGCCCGTTATGAGGGATATAATGAAACCTTTAATGTTCTAGACAATACGCGCCAGGTGTCTTTGAGCTTTACTTATAGATTTGGAAATTCCGGACTTCAAACTAAGCGTAAATCCGGTTCAGAAGATGAAAAACTACGTGCGAATTAAAATAATAATGGATGAGGTATAATAGAGCTTTGCAATAAATATTGTGAATTTTAGGGAGTTTTCAAAAATTACACTCAAAAGTCAGATTTATAATTTCCAAGTACATAGACACTAACTTTGTATGATGCATTAAATTAATTACAAATGCTTAGTGGCAGCACTTTTAGAGTCATCTTTTTTATCAACTTTTCTAGAACTTAAATTGTACTTTAAGTTAAAATCACCATAATCTGTACAGAATTCTAATCTGCTAAGAATCCAGTTTTGTTGATACTTAAAGGAAATTATATGAAGTTCATTTTTTGAAAACAGGGACAATTCGGGGATAAATGAGTATATTAAGGATAGAATTTAAAAAAAAATCAAGCTGAGAAATCGCTTGAATATGCTTGGGGCCGCATTTTTATTTAGCTGTCAAAAATTTTAGAATATTATTTTTTCGTCCATGCTTGTTATTTCGTGTATTAGATAGGCTTTTTTATTAAATTTTACAGAACCCTATGTTTACTGCAAAGATAAGAAAGGAAAGCCACTAAAAAAGTGGTGTATTTGATATTCAATATAATGATATGTGTAGAAAACGTGAAGAAACGTTAATCTCTCCATTAAACGCTCATCAGTTCAATACGTCAGATCGACAATTCAGCAGATATTTTTGCTACTTCACTCAATAAGTTCAAATGCCAAGCTTTAGCTGCCTGTAATTTTACATCACCAAAATAATAATAGAAGAAAAATGAAAAACATTAAAGATCAAAATGAGATAACCGTTCTTAAGGAAGCCGGTAACAAAAAAACAAAATTTGAATTACAAAGTCGTAGGAAAAAGACGCTTATAGCTCTTTTTCTTTTGGTAACATGCTCACTAACAGTTTCTGCTCAAAAATCAGCTGTATTGAGTGCTCTTTCTAAATATAATATTGATGCCAGTATCCTCAATGCCGACAATATTCAACAGCCTGAGGACTTTGCCTTTGACTTCAAACAGACAACGGTAACTGCAGGCAAGCAAATAGTAACCATAGCTAAATATGATCCGTCTGGCCCAAAGGAAGAACAATGGACTGTAGTTTCCGTAGACGGGAAATCGCCTTCTAAAGGAGATATTAATACCTTCCGTAAAAATCAAAGCAAAGAGGTAAAGTCTACCCAGACAGACGAATCAAGTTACAAGGTTGAGAAGGAATCAGCAGACTACCTGATGATAAGCTACAAAATAGATCAGGCTTCTATTCCAAAGGATGCTGCTTTTATGAAAGACTGTAGATCTTATATGACAATCAATCTCAAAACCAAGAAAATTGAGCAGGTACAAGTGATTAATGAAAAGCCTGTAAGAATCAAGATTCTTAATGCTGAAAAATTTGATCTGGTCATAAAATATACTAAAAATGACCAATCGAAACGTTATCTGCCTGTAAGCCAGGAACTCAATATGTTAGCTAAATTCATTGGACAGGAAGTTACTGTACAGACAATTACGGAATACTCAAACTATACTAAAAAATAATTGGTGTATTAAACCCTGTCGAAAGGTAAAATTTAATATCATGACCTGATGGGTCCTTATAAACTTATATAGGGTCCATCAGGCATTTATTACTTATTAGTAATCTAACCACATTTTAAATAAAGGTGCTTTTGTCCTGCTCACTAGGATATCATCGTCTGTACTATTCTTCACTTTGAGCTTTAACTTACCGTTGAAAAAGTTGTGGACTTTTTCAATTGAATTGACATGAACAATATACTGGCGGTTTATTCTAAAGAAATTTTTAGGTTCTAATTCTTGTTCCAACGCTTCGAGGGTCTGAGGGACGACAACTTTTTCACCATTAAAAAGATTTGCATAATTAATGTTCAAATGAGAATAAAAGAAGGCGATATCCTCCACATTAATTTTTCTATAACCATCTCGATATGGAAGAAAGAAACGCGATCTGTATTCTTTCGGTCGGATTTGGCTTAGTAATTCTTCTATCAAAGGGGATTGCTGGTATGATCTCTGTATTGAGTTCTCAAATTTTATAATGGCAGCTTCGAGCTGATCCTTATCAATCGGCTTCAGCAAGTAGTCTATACTATTATATTTAAATGCCTGGACAGCATATTCGTCATAGGCTGTTGTAAAAATTACCGGGCATTTTACATCCGCCAATTTAAAGACTTCGAAACTTACACCATCTGCCAATTGTATATCCATTAGTATCAGGTCAGGACTCGCATTATCCGCAAGCCAATCCACAGTCTTTTTAACACTGGTCAAAATGCCAAGAATTTCAAATTCTGGTCTTATTTTGAGTAATAATCTTTGTACTCGATCTGAATTAAGTTTTTCATCTTCCAGAATCAATATCTTCTTTATCATATCCATTTGATAAGAGGTACTTTTATTGTAAAAGTTTTGTCGTTTGTCTCTATAATAGGTTTTTTATCTCCTAATAAGGCATAGCGATCAATTATGTTTTTCAAACCCATACCTGTAGAATGAGGTTTATTAATTAATGGCAATATTGTATTAGAAACTATGAGCTCGTCATTGTTATTTGTATATATGTTAATAATCAAAGGATTTTCTTCTTCGGTACGATTATGCTTTATGGCATTTTCAATAAACAGTTGAAGCGTAACAGGGGGGACTAGCAAATCAAGCTTTGACTCATCAATGTCAATCCGAAATATACTTCCTCCTCCCATTCGATTGTTTATGAGAAAAAGATAAGCATCAAGGAATTTGAGTTCTTCGCCTAGGGAGATTAGTTTTTTCTTCGAGTTGATTAACAGATAGCGGTAAACTTTCGCGAAATTCTCTGTATACTCATATCCTAATTGCTGGTCCTTCAATATTAATTCCGAAAGCACGCTAAGATTATTGAAAACAAAATGTGGATCAAGTTGTAATTTAAGAGCCTGCAACTCTATTTCGGCCGCTAATTGCTTGTTTTGGGCTGCCTTTACCTCAAATTCAGCTGCCTTTATAGTAGTAGCTTTCCAATTATTTAATAAAAAATTGCCAGTATTTAGTGCACTGATTATTAAGGCCCATAGTACAATTGAAATAATGGAGTACAATGTTTGTCTTAAACCAATGTGTGGAGATTGAGTGCCAGCAGGTCCCACGATTATCAGATAAATTAATGATAGACAGATGATAAGGAGTAGCACACCCAGAATTTGAAAGAGTGTTTGGGTCAATAGCCGTTTTAAGGGATGAACCATCCATGGGATTTTTTTATTCAATATTCTGTCTATGAATAAACTTAGCTCTAACATGACCACACAAAATGCTAGGTTTATTAGAAGGTCTATTATTAATCTGGAAACAGACATGTCGGCATACTCTTTCCAATAGGAATATGGAAGTATAATAAATAAAGTTGCATACGAGCCCATAAAAGTGAAAACCAGCACCAACAAAGCCTTCGTTTTAATCCTTTTCATTGTGTTAGATATTTTCTCCTGATTATTCACAAAGTTTTGAAGACATGTTGGAGGTACCGCCCATATGGAGAAATGAAAGATTCATTTTTTTAGTGGAAAAAGGACACATTTGAGCCCTATTTAGAGCAAAGATAAGAAAACACCTGTCAAAGATTTTTTATATGTTTACATTAACCAGTTTTTAGATAACCAACTTCACATATAGAAGTAAAATTAAGTAAATGAATTGTTTCAAAAAATGCAGAAAACAGGCTGTCCCATTTCTGGCTATGTTGTTATTGCCTCTTATTGGCCTTTCTCAGAAAACAATTACTTCCTCTAAAACATTTGATCTGCTGATTGGTACTTATACCCGGACTAATGAAAGCAAGGGTATATTGGTTTATCGATTTGATGACGAAAGTGGTAAAATGACCTATTTAAACCAGATCGATGGTGTAGAAAATCCTGCTTTTTTAACAGTAAGCAATGATCTTAAGTTTGTTTATGCGGTTAATTCGAACAAAGTAGGAGAGGTAAGTTCATTTAAATTTGATCGTTCAACTGGTAAGCTGGAATTTATCAATAAGCAATCGTCCTCAGGCGTGGGGCCAGCCCATGTTGCTATAGATAGGGATGGTAAAAATGTATTTGTGTCTAATTATGGGAGTGGTAGTTTAACTGTTTTGCCCATAAATGGCGATGGCTCTTTAGCGCAGGCATCGCAAACGATACAGGATGAGGGAGGGAGTGCGAATAAATTAAGACAGGAGGGGCCGCATGTACACTCGGCGCTATTATCAAAAAATGAGAAAATACTGTTTTATGCTGACCTTGGAACAGATAAGATAAACATTTATAATTACGATAGTAGCAAAAAAATGCCTTTAACGCCTGCCGGACCTGCCTTTGAAAGTGTACAACCTGGTAATGGTCCTCGTCATATGGATTTCTCTCCTGATCAAAAATACCTTTACCTTGTGCAGGAAATGACAGCGATTGTTAATGTATACAGCTGTAATAATGGGAAGTTAACGTTTTTACAAAGTGTTAATATGATGCCAGAAGCCTTTACTGAAAATAGTGCTGCAGATATACATGTATCGCCCAATGGCTTGTTTTTGTATGCATCAAACAGAGGTAATGCCAATAATATAGTAGCTTATGCTATCAATAGAAAGAATGGTAGGTTAACATTTGTTGAACGATACAATGTTGATAAGACGCCAAGAAACTTTGTGATAACGCCGTCTGGCAATTTCATGCTGGTTGCAGCCCAAGATGCCAATAATGTTTCGGTTTATAAAATAAACAAAGCAACCGGAAAATTGACAGGAACATCTGTTAAAATAGACGTTGGGCAGCCTGTATGCTTAAAGTTGGTTCCAGCTGAATAGGATGGTTGGGTCGTCATTTTATTTGATCTGGCAAAGGTCTGCCATTTTGGTAGTTTTTTTATTGATAATATCCACTTTTGACAGGTGATATTATTCCATAAAAATCATTACATTTATACGACAAAGTGATCTGAATATGTTTAAAACAGTTAATTAAGCGTTTCTGGCCTATAGATATATGTGGAAGTATTGAAAATTATGCGTAAATGAATTAGTCAAAGATTGGTAACATTTATGAAATTACGGCAGTTCCAACATCTAATTAATAGTCAATGGCGTAATTGTTGATAAAATAAAAAAATCAGGGATGCTTTTTATTAAACAATTTTTATAGTTTAGAGCATTCCGGATTTTAGAAAGGTATATATGGAAGCTAAATTTTCTCCACAAGTAAAAGACGTGATTTCTTTTAGCAGGGAAGAAGCCCTGAGATTAGGTCACGATTACATAGGCGCAGAACATCTTTTGTTAGGCCTTATTCGCGAAGGCGATGGTATGGCTATTAAGATATTGAAATCATTAGGAGTTGATACTTCAAAACTTCGCCGCTCAATTGAGGATTCCGTAAGAGGTACCTCAAGTGTAACAGTAAATCTGGGCAACATTCCTTTAACCAAACAAGCTGAAAAGGTTCTTAAGATAACATATCTGGAGGCAAAAATCTTTAAAAGCGATTTGATAGGAACCGAGCATTTATTGTTGTCTATCCTTCGTGATGATGATAATATTGCGTCGCAGATTTTATTACAATACAACGTTAATTACGAAATCTTTAAACAGGAGGTTGAAGTGAATAAAAACGGATTCAAAGACGAAACTCAAAATAGTGCATCAACAGGCGGTGATGAAGATTATCGTGAGGAAGAGAGCTTTAGCAGCCCTAAAAAAGTTTCTGACATAAAATCTAAGACCCCGGTTTTGGATAATTTTGGAAGAGATTTAACAAAAGCTGCTGAGGAAGGAAGACTAGACCCGATTGTTGGTCGTGAAAAAGAAATTGAGCGTGTGTCTCAGATCTTATCGCGTCGTAAAAAAAATAATCCAATTTTAATTGGTGAGCCGGGTGTTGGTAAATCAGCTATCGCCGAAGGATTGGCCTTGAGAATTGTTCAACGCAAGGTATCAAGAGTTCTTTTCAACAAACGTGTGGTTACTTTAGACCTTGCTTCTTTGGTTGCAGGTACTAAATACCGCGGGCAGTTTGAAGAACGTATGAAAGCTGTGATGAACGAGCTTGAAAAATCTACAGATGTAATTTTGTTTATTGATGAGATTCATACAATTGTAGGTGCAGGTGGTGCTTCTGGTTCACTGGATGCATCGAACATGTTTAAACCTGCATTGGCCAGGGGCGAAATACAATGTATTGGTGCTACAACACTTGATGAATACCGTCAGTATATAGAAAAAGATGGTGCATTGGATCGTCGTTTCCAAAAGGTAATGATTGAGCCTGCTACGCCTGATGAAACTATCGAGATATTAAACCGTATTAAAGAAAAATACGAAGATCACCACGGTGTAACATATACCGACGAAGCAATTAATGCTTGTGTGGCCTTAACATCAAGATACATTACTGATAGGTTTTTACCAGATAAAGCTATTGATGCTTTAGATG
>NZ_JBFTIZ010000213.1:0-11172 GCF_056395165.1 Pedobacter sp. 10L46_2 | reverse complement strand
ATGTAATATACCGCGACAAGCAGATCATAGACGGAGGCTTCTTTTTGTTCGATTAACGAGATCTTATATATCATAAAAAAAGGTAATCCCCGTTAAAAGACGAAAAATGCCTGTTGGTCGGCACAAAATGGCTCAATAGCGCTGGAATTTGCAGGAAACCAGTTAATAAGTGATATTGCAGCTGTTTTTATTATGTTCCGGACAAATAATGAAACCAGTTTTATGAAATGAAACTATTACTATCAAAAAGCAAGCTGATAACCATATTGATACATATCCTCGTTTGGAGTGTATTCGGGCTGGCTATATTTTTTTATCTGCCTTTTTTTTCAGGGATTAATATTCATTATGCATTCTGGATAAGACAGGTAATTACGCTTGGCCTGCTGGTGATTGCATTTTATATCAATGCTTTTGTTCTGGTGCCCAGGTTTTTGTTAAAAAAACATCCTGGTTACTATTTTGCAATAATCATTGGGGTGATTATAGTCATCGTAATTTTAGATGGTTGGAGTGAACCGGCGCTTAACTTTCATCAATGGCTGTTTGATGAATCTTTTCATAAACGTTTGATGATGAAGATATTGGCACACCGAGGAGAAAATATATTGCAAGTGTTTACTTTAGTTATTTCTGTAATGGTGCTTGGTATCAGTACCAGCCTGGCCACCATTGGGAAATGGCAAAAAGATAAGCAGAAACGCGAGGAGATGGAAAAAGACAAGATCACTTCAGAGTTGTCGTTCCTTAAGGCACAGATCAACCCGCATTTCTTCTTTAATACATTGAACAATATTTATGTGCTTACCCAGGTTGACGGGGATATGGCCGGCGAGGCCATTCACCAGCTTTCTCGCATGATGCGGTATTTGCTTTATGAAACGCAGCAGGGACAAACCCAGCTGAGCCAGGAAATTGCCTTTGTGGAGGATTACATTAGTCTGATGCAATTGCGGTTAACCGACGCAGTAAAGGTGAAGATTGATACTCCCCCGCAATTAAAGGATATGCCCATGGCACCGATGATTTTATTGCCTTTCCTTGAAAATGCCTTTAAGCATGGGGTGAGTGCGACAGCGCAAAGTCATATCGATATTGTGATCCTGCAACGGGAAAGTCTGCTTGATATTACTGTAAAAAATTCGATAATGAAAGATAATAGTGTTAGCTTAGATACCAGCGGCGGCATTGGTTTGGTGAATACCCGCAGGAGGCTCGAGCTGCTTTATTCAGGTAAACATAAACTAGAGATCTGCGAGCTCAATGCCGATAATGAGTACACTGTTCACTTAATTCTGGATCTGTTATGATATTGAATTGCATTGCAGTTGATGATGAGCCCCTGGCACTTAGTCAGGTGTGCAAATTCATTGAACAAACGCCTTTTTTGCACCTGGCAGGAAAATACGCAAATGCTGTGCATGCACTAAAAGCCATTCGCACTGAGAAGATTGACCTCATATTTCTGGACATACAAATGCCCGACCTAAATGGCATTGAGCTGGCACGCGTACTGGACACGGGGCTTGATAAACCGCGCATTATATTTACTACAGCTTACAACCAGTTTGCCCTGGAGGGATACACAGTAGATGCTTTGGATTATCTGCTAAAGCCCTTTAATTACAAAGAATTTCACCGGACTGCCCAAAAGGCTTTGAACTATGCTGAATTACTAAATAAGCCTGCTGCAAAAGCCCCCGTGGCAAATGAAACAGAAAGTGCAGACGAAAATTATCTTTTTCTGAAAGTGGAATATCAACTTGTGCGCATCGCCCTGGATGATATTCTGTATATCGAAGGCTTAAAGGATTATGTAAAGGTTGAACTAAAGAATGCCGAGAAAGCAACCCTATCGCGTACCAGCTTGAAAGCATTGGAAGAAAAATTACCCCCGAAACGTTTCATGCGTGTGCATCGTTCGTTTATCGTTTCACTGGATAAGATCACATCCATGACCAAAAATTCGGTACATATTGGCAAAATGATGATCAGCGTGGGTGATCAGCATAAAGATGCTTTTGCTCAGTTTGTTGGGAAATGGACTTGAAAACCGCAACAAAACTGTAAGGCGTTTGGTCTATTGAGTAGTTTTATTTTCTGTAAAGTGGGCATCTTTTGAGCAGATATTCCAATGGGCCAGCATAAGAACCATCGGTATTACTTAAAAAAGCTTTATGGGTCTGGCTATAAATACTGGCGTTATTGTCCATATAAATATGCAGACTTACGGCCACATCGTATCGTTGAACAGCATTGCTGGATGAGGAACCGTAAGAAGAAATTCCTTTTACATCTTTGTCGCCATCGCGTTTCACCTTGGTATTTGAATTTTCGCTTGAAGAACTGGTCTGGTAGCCTTTATTTTGTGTAACTATGCCATCAACAATATACTCTACACCAAGTATATCACAAATTTCTTTCATGGTAAAACTTATCATTTTGTCTCTGGTTACCCCTGCCTTGGCTAACATAGCATTGGTTGTTCTTGAATCCAAAATGGTATAACCTGCCGAATGCTGTGAAAGGAATCCATAAGTGTCTTCCTGTGCCTTGAGGCCAATTGCATCTGCGCCAGGTTGATTGTCCATCAAATAAGTGAATGGGAGGACAGCTATTTTATTGTGATGATCAGCTGGGGAGGCAGACATGCTTACAGGATCTTTTTGGCGGTCCTGAGAAGGCTGACTCTGTTGGCTGATTATTTCAATTCTGCCACTGGAATGCACAATTTTAGCAATATCAGATTTTTTAACGACGTATTCCGCAGTTTCGCCATCATATATAAATGTAACATCGCTGTCGGTTACCTTGACAACTTTGCCTTTCATTTCTTCGCCGTTAAGTTTTTGAATAATATCTTGTTTTGCAGTATTTGTTTGTGCAAACAGATTAACAGAAATCAGACTTACAATAAGCCATAAGTAGAGCTTTTTCATAGGATTAAGATGAGTAAACAAATATAATAAATGTAACATATCTGTTTACTTCATTAACTTTTTTTTTAATATCAAATTTCAGGAGAGATTGAACCTCCTGAATATATAGTGAAGAAGTCCTTTTTATAAACCTCTCCTATTGGCAGTTCATTTATACCAAGGTAAATAGTATGGTGGTCAAAAGATTCAATATAATTCTTGTTCACCACATAGGATTTGCTTACGCGCAAAAAGGTATCCTGAGGAATTTTTTGATGGAAGGTTTTTAAGTTCATGGCTGTAATCAGCTTTTGGCCAGCCAGATGTATTACTACGTAATCCTTTAGTCCTTCTATAAATCTGATATCCTCGAATTTGATCCTGTGAAATCGTCTATCTGATTTGATTAACAAGAAATCTGCCGTATTACCTTCAAGTGTGTTCTTTTCAGGGTTGCCTGAAAGCAGGCTTTGATAAGTTTCGGCTTTTTTGATCGCTTTATCCAGCCTCCCTTTGTCTATGGGTTTGAGCAAGTAATCGATTGCGTCCAGTTCATAACTTTTTAAGGCATACTGCGGGTAGGCCGTTGTGAAGATAACCAATGTTGAGCCTGATAATTGAGTGGCAAAATCTAGCCCGGTAACCATGGGCATTTCGATGTCCAGAAAAATCAAATCGACTTTATTTGATTTCAGAAAATCAAGAGCGGTCCATGCATTTGAAAAACTGCCCAATATTTTAGCTGAGGATACTTCGTTGATCAACGCTTTCATCTCCGCTCTGGCCAAAGGTTCATCGTCTACAATGATACAGTTCATAAGGGCAATTTTAATAGAATTGAAAATTGATTTTCTGTGGAATCTATGGTTAAAAAATAGTTATTCTGGTAGAGCAGTTGCAGTCTTCGTTTAATGTTTGCCAAATCGTTAGGTATAAACAGTGGATCTTTTGAGTTCATACAAAAGAAATGAAGTTCAGCATCAACAATTACAAATTTAATTGTGATGTGGGGCTCTCCACCACTCACATCCACACTATGTTTAACGGCATTTTCTACAAAAGTGGTAAACAAATTGGGTGGTACAAAGATCCCATCCAATATTCCGGGAGTATCGGGAATATTAATATCTACAGAAAGCTTGTCCCTCCTGAGCATCTCCAGGTTCAGGAAGTTCGACAAAAAGGTGATTTCTGATCGTAACGGCGTCTTTTCTTCATTATTATCATAAATCTGGTACCTTAAAAACTCAGAAAGTCTCATAATCACTAGATTAGCTTTCTCGGGATCTGTGCGTATCAATGCTTTTATGCCATTCAGCATATTAAAAAGGAAATGTGGATTAATCTGATTTCTTAGCTCATTGAGTTCCATCCTTAGGGTTATATTATTCAACTCGGCAATTCGCTCATTATCTTTTGTCCAGCGTTGAAATAATTTAATCATGGTGGTAATCAGGATAATCGACACTGTTATAAAAAAGCCCTCAAAAAAACCATGATCATCTTCTTTATAGCCATGTCCTAACTGCATTCCCGCTGAGTCTAGATACACTTGAAATAAACCAGATATGAAAGTAAGGCTGAGAAATACCAGGAGGGAAAAAAGAATTAGATACAACACGTACCTGCCCTTAAAAAAGTAAACGGGCACCAGTATATACATGTTGATGTAGCACATAGCAATTAATACTCCATAAACACTTAATAATCTAAAATAATTAAAAGGTCCGGAGTATTCTGCTTGCCAGTTAGAATAGGTAATAACAACCAAACTAACCACTAAAAGTACAGCGTGACGCAGGATCCTATACCGATCATCAACGATAACCTGCAAGAGATTTGTGTTCTTAAGCTCCAGATCTGCTTTCATTTAATTTTCTATTGCTGCAAAGATAAGGTTATGTCTTAGTTCACTTTGCGAAATTATACCAAATGACCTCTGTAATATACCAAATTCAGGTTTAAGGTTTGGTATGGCATTGAGGCGATCTGGTATATTATTTAGTGGATCTGGTATAATAACAAAAATGTGTCTTCGCATTATATATTCCTTTGCGTCCGGATTTACCCAATCTCTTTCGAAATTTTAACACAACATATGAACAGAATAAAAAGAACTGTGGCAACATTGAGTATACTCGCCTTAGCAATCAATAGCTTTTCTCAGACTACGGATAGTATCCCTAAAGGCAAGCAGGACAGTTTGAACTTCCCTAAAAGAGTGGCTACTTTTGCTGCCGACAAATTTGCAATAACCCGCCCGCTAAATATTGAGTTTACCCAAACTGCTCCCTTCAATTTCAAGTCAGAAAAAGACGGGAGTCTTTTACCCGTAAATAGTATAAACCGCTTTCAACAAGTTAAGGTGAGTGCTAATATTAGCCTCATTAAACGCAAGAGCTGGATTTTAGGTACAACCCTGGGATATAGATTAACTTCCGCAGAGGCAGAAATTGGAAATACAGGTACATCATACATCACCACTTCTAATGATCTTCACTATCTGTTTTCATCCCTGAATTTAACCTATTTTTCATCCTTATTCGGAAAACGGATGGTTTATAGCTCAAGTGTGATGTTGGATGGTAGCGACAAGCATTTGGAAAGAGTAAGGGGAATGCTTACGGCAACAATGGTATTGAAAGCAAATCCACGCACAAAAATGACCGTCGGAATTTTGGCCAGCATTGACCCTAGCGCACCGACTCCATTTGTCCCCACCTTCTCCTATGAACACAAATTCAACAACGGCATGATAGCAGACATTGTGCTTCCCCGAAGTTTGTATCTGAGAAAATTTGTTTTTAACCGTAACGGGAGAATTTCATTCGGCTCTGAACTGGACAGAACTGCATTTTACCTTTATAACCTGGATGGCACCGACCAAAAATATGAGTATGGCCAATTGGATGTCAATTCAGGACTGACCTACGAGCATGCGATTGGGAGACATTTTATGCTGACGGCAAAAAGTGGGATGAAATACACGCCCTCGGGGAGAGTATTTAAAAAAGAGGACTCATTTGCTGACCCCGTTTATAAAATCACTCCCGATCCCGTATTTTACTTTAATATAGGTATATCATTTAATCCATTTTCTATTCTTGGAAAGAAGAAATAACATATCAAAACAAATTATTATGGTAGCAATTTTCAAAACAAATGTTAAGCACCCTGCAGCTGCGATGAATGTTATTAGCCAGTTGTTGTGTGCATACCCGGCATTCAAAATTTCATTTGATCTGGAAGATGAGGACAAGATACTTAGGATCGAAGGAACTTTCTTTCATGTCGAAGATGTCGTTCATTCTCTTCTAAGTAATGGCTTTATCTGTATCCACCTTCCTTATGATCCGGATAGTTGCCCTGTTTTAGGGCATTACAATCATTAATGTTTCTATATTTGGATCGCAAATGGACTTTAGTATCCCATCCTTTTTTGTTAATTTGGATAAAAAAACCAAATGAAAAACCTGGGTGCACTATTCTGTATGTTGTTTGTATTTGTTTGCAGCCAAAACAGCAAGGCAGAATCAGTTAAGACCGTTATAAGCACGGCAAACACTTTTATTAAATCATTAAATACCGATCAGCAAAGGGCAGTGGTAATTGGTTATACTAAGGAAAATGCCACAAAATGGACCAATCTTCCATGTGGATTGCAATGCAGGGTTGGGGTTTTATTAGGCTCATTGACAGATATACAGCTTCAAAATGCTAAAGCAGTTGTTAAAGCAGCCATGGGAACACTACCTTCTAAGGGATATGACCAGGCTATGCAGATTTTAGCAGCCGATGGTTTTCTGGGTACAGGCCGTAAGGGATACTCACAGGGAAATTATATTATTGCATTTCTGGGTAAGCCAGAGATTACAGGCAAATGGCAACTTCAGTTAGGCGGTCACCATTTGGCGGTTAACTTAACGTTTGATAATGGTAAGGTTGTTAGCGCTTCGCCTCTCTTTATTGGCTTAGAGCCCAAAACCTGGACTACCAACGGAGTTACTTATGCCCCCCTTAAAGCCAATCACGATTTATTGACAAGTATGCTTGCTTCATTGAGTGATGAGCAATTAGAAAGTGCCAAATTAGCTAGCGGTTTTGACGATGTATCTGTAGGTCCGGGTGCTGATGGTAAATTCCCTGCCACAAAGGCCGGGCTAAAAGCAGGCTCGCTAAACAAACACCAAAAGACCTTGATAATTGAGGCCATGAAAGCTTGGGTTCAAATTGCTGATGATGCTACTGCCAAAAAACTATTGGCTTCTTATGCTGCAGAAATAGACAATACGTATATAGGATATTTTGGTGGTCCTTCACTTGCTAACAAAGGTGATTACATTCGCATTGATGGCCCATCTGTATGGATAGAGTTTATATGCCAGCCAGGTGCAGTATTTCCGGCTGAGGTGCATTACCATACTGTTTATAGAGATCACATCCGAGATTACGGGGGGAGTTTTAGTTTTTTTAATTAACTTCATCGCGCTTTGTTGCTAACTAGCAATGGGCATTAATCTTTATTAGCAATCTTAAGAATGGCCTTACCTAATATCTTCACAAAATCAGTTTCTGACGAGATAATTGCAAGAATAAACAAACTAACACCTGAAAGTCAACCTGAATGGGGCAAAATGGATGTTGCACGGATGCTTGCACATTGCAATGTTACCTACGAATTGGTGTTTGATAATATCCATAAGAATCCAAATGGCTTCTTAAAGTTTATTTTGAAGATGATGATCAAAAATAAGGTGGTGAATGAAAAACCTTATGGCAAGAACGGAGCTACAGCACCACAATTTTTAATTACTGATCCTAAGGTGTTTGAAACTGAAAAAGCACGCTTGATAAGCTATATTGAAAAAACTCAGCAATTGGGCGAAGATCATTTCGATAATAAAGAGTCACATTCTTTTGGTGTGCTTACAAAAACAGAGTGGAATAATATGTTTTACAAACACCTGAATCACCATTTGAATCAGTTTGGGGTTTAGTTAACACGACAGCCACCTCTACTTATAGCGCCAAAGTTAATTCGTAATCACTTATTGCAAAGAACAGATTTTGTATCTGATGAACATACTCTACCCTTTTCAAAGTGTGCCCGTTATACTGTACAATCCAGATTTCATGATTATTATCGTCAACTGAATTTAACAAATTGAACTCATTACTTTGACCCTGGCTATCTTCTACATAAGTGATGAATGAGCTTAGTTTAACCTGTAACCCCAGTGATGATGCCCAATATTCGTTTATTGGAACCCCCTGATATGAACCATGAAATGATTCCCAAAATTTTAGGGTTTTAAAATGATCCTCAGTTACAACAAACCAGCTTCCATCTTTAAGGCCAACAATGTTTCCAATTCTTAATTCATGTGCATCCATACGATTTATTTAAATAGCTATTACTAAATATACCAACTGGTGGGCTAACTTTTTAATTTTGTTTTTAAAAAGATTAATGGGTTGTAAAAACGTTGATCGAGCTGTTTTTGATTCATAGTTAACCAGCTGGCACAGCCATAATCGTCAAAATTTTTACGAATCTCCAGGTGAAGGTGATGGTAATCTCCTCCATACTTTTTCGACTCCTGCTTTGTAAATAGACGAGCGAGCTTTGTTTGTTCGGTTACCTGTTGGCCCTGACTCACATACACCTCTTTTAAGTGCTTGTAAGAAGTAAACATCACTTTACCATCGGCAAGTTTGTGTTTTACTACTACCGTGCGCTGGTTTTCTGCTAAATGTACTGAGCATACAACACCTTTTGCGATTGGATAAACACCTATCAAACTCGTTTTAGGTTTTAAAGGATTAATGTCTATTGCGGTATGTATGTGTCCTTTATAGAAGCTATCCCGATGATCTCCAAATATGCTGATTACTTTGATTTGTTTTATGTCTTTTCTGTTGGATACATCGAACGGCAATACCCAATTACTTGCTACAACTGCTGGAACAGCATCTACATAATAGGGTTTCCATCTGTCTTTATCAGTATCGATTGTTGGTTTTTGGAAGTTCAACAATAAAAGTACTGTAGTTAAGAGCGCTGTTTTTATCATTCTACTTTTTTAAGCTTTAAGACTTCTTTTTTAGATAACACTACCGGTTTAAAGGTTACTGTTTCTAATGGAAGATCATTTTTATCTGTTTTTACACCATTTATTGCATCAGCCACCTCCATTCCTTCAACTATTTCACCAAAAACGGTATAATCATTATCTAAATGAGGAGTTCCCCCTATTGTTTTGTAAGTGGTTCTCTGTGATGGTGAGAGCTTAATACCTTTCTTTTTTTCCAGCACATCGAGTTGTTCGTCTGTTTGCAGTTTACCTACGACCAGATATATTTGGGTAAGGTATGAGCTCTTTTCGGGATTGTCATTTCTACCTGCTCCAAGGGCACCTTTTTTATGAAATAATTTTGGTGTTATCTCTGCCGCTAAGCGTTGTATCGGTACTTCCGGATGTAGTTTTTCTCTTTCAAGAATAGTTTCGTCGAGCTCCCCTCCCTGGCTTACAAAGGATTTAATGACGCGATTAAATTGCGCGTTATTATAGAGGCCTTTTTTTATGGCTTGTAGAAACATATCTCTATGCTTAGGCGTTTGGTCATACAAGACCAGCGTAATATTTCCTTTGTTGGTGATTAACCTTACATAGGCGGATTGGGCGTTAGTAATCAACGCGAATAATAAAAGTAGCAAAGTTAGGACAGAAGTTCTCATCTGATTTTTCCAGTTTTAAGAATATCTAACGAATATAAAAGAATATTTGATTGATCCTGTCGATATATTCTTGCTCTCAGTCGATAAATTAACAGATCCGGCAGATTGGCTGTATGTTTTGATAATCTGCGGCATAAGCATTGCACTATGGCTATCAAATAAAACACATAAAATGAAAAAAATACTTTTAGCTGTAGTTTTCGGAGTAGCTTCGTTAAGCAGCATAAACACTCAGGCGCAGGTAAGCGTAAATATAAACATAGGTTCTCAGCCACAATGGGGCCCGGCCGGTTATGATCATGTTGATTATTATTATCTTCCTGATATAGACACTTATTACAACGTTCCTAATAAACAATACATTTACCTTAATAATGGGAATTGGGTGTTTAATAACAGCTTGCCCTCAAGATATAGAAACTACGATTTATACAATAGTTACAAGGTTGTAATTAACTCACCCAAACCCTATTTATCACATAAAGTGCATGTTAAAGAATATAGCAAGTATAAAGGTTACAAAGGAAAACAAAGAGTAATCAGAGATAGCAGGAGCATTAGACAGTCCAAACCTGCCGGTAACAAAAACAAATACCGTGAGGCAAAGGGCAATAGCAAATCCCGTGAAGGTAAAGGCAATGGGAAACATGGCAACGGCAGTGGTAATAATGGGAAACACTAAATAAGATTAATCAATAAAAAAGGCAGTCCACGTGCTGCCTTTTTTATTGTCCTACCCCTTTAAAGCTTTAGCGATCTGTGCTATTAAACCTGCTTCGACAAAGGGTTTGCTAACTACACCGGAGAACCCTTTGTTCAGGATTTTATTCATTTCAAATTCTTCCGGGTTTGCGCTGATAACAATTACAGGTAGCTTGCTCAATGGATCAGGTAACTTCTTTATCGCCTGAAGAAGCTCATATCCATTCATTTCCGGCATCTGAATATCAGTTAAAACTACTGTTATGTTTTCTTTTGCAAGAACATCCAGTGCTTGTTTCCCATTAGCCGCACTATAAAATTTAACGTTCCATTTTTGCGTCATCATTTTCAGGAATTTCAGATTTAATTCGTTGTCATCAACCGCAAGAATACTTATTCCATTAAACAGTGCGAGCGGATCCTCTGTAGTTTGATTTACTACTGCCTGATCATTGCTACTGTTTTCAAGATATGGAATGTAGAAGCTAAAGGTACTCCCGGTGCCTTCGGTGCTCTTTACGCTTATTTTACCACCCTGCAGCTCTACAAACTGCTTACAGATATACAGCCCCAAGCCTGTACCGGTTTTGCCTTTTGAGGAATTTGTTTGGTAATATTTAGAGAACAGGTTAGTTTGCTGATCGGCACTTATTCCCATTCCCGTATCCGTTATCCCTACCTCTAGTCTGGGTTTATCGTTTACTTTTGTTAATACCGCATTTACGGAGACCTCACCTTCTTTGGTGTATTTTATCGCATTGCTTAACAGGTTAATCATAATTTGTTTTAGCCTAAAACTATCTCAACTATCTC
>NZ_JBFTIZ010000212.1:0-7336 GCF_056395165.1 Pedobacter sp. 10L46_2 | reverse complement strand
ACATGGTAATGTTTCTTGCTGATATTGATTGCTACCTCTCTCAACTCCTGTTTGCTTTCTGAGAGTTGCAAATTGAGAAAGGCATTTTTGCCTGTAGTGATGATCAGATTTTGCTTAAGAGCGGTATACCCTATATTTGAAACGACCAATACATATGTACCGGCAGGAATAGCGATAAAATTGAAGTTTCCATCTGAATCTGTTTGGGTGCTAATTAGTGTATTCTGGAATTGAACTGTTGCACCGCTAACAGCTTCATCTCTAGCGGTAACGATGCGGCCTTTTAAATTCCCTGAGCCAGATTGCGCAAAGGATTTACTAATGATAAACAATAGTAATAGTATGCTGAAAATATTGATTTTCATTTGAAAGTATAAAAAGATGTTAATAAGAAACCAGCCTGAGGCACATCACGATTTCGACCATAAAAATGGCATGTGAGTAACTCAGGTTACTCAATAATTGTGATTAAAAAAATAAGATAGATTAGGCAGCTACGTACTGAGGTGGTTTGAAGATGTCGTTGGTAAAAGAAGAAGGTTTAAACTTTAAATAGAAAATATTAAAGTCGCTCGTTTTTGGGGAGGCTGATGATTCATTTACCTCAAGTCTGTTCAATTTGCAAAAGAAGAGCACATTAGCTTTTTCCAGATTTTCTGCTCTTTGCTTTTCTTCATTCTGTTCGGCTTGTTTGAGTTTTTTTGCTAGTACACATCGTCCATTACAATGCATTTCTGGTTTATCCTTATTTTCACAAAAGGCAGAAGCAATGTAGCCCTGATTAATCTTAAAAGCGAGGATTATCCCCAACTTATTAAAGGACTGCATGACGATCATGAATAGTAACAAAAGGCAAACTGATCTTCTCAATTATTGATTTTTATGGCTGCAAAAGTATTACTTTTTTCTTGCATCATAGAGAAATATACTGTTTTTTTAGATCGGGTACTGCCCCTCCAGTTCATCCTCTTGCAGCTCGCTGATTCGATCTTTGATCAACTCTGCATGTTCTATTCCCCATTGATCTATTTTGGAAAGAATAGGCAATAAGGTTTCTCCCAGGATAGTGAGTTTGTATTCAGTTCTTTTAGGATAAACATCTTCCGCACATTTTTCAATCATACGATAAAAAAGCAGTTCCGCCAATTGCATTTCGATAACACGTGTGGATGCTTCAGTGATATATCTGGCAATTTCGCTGGGCCTCGAAATACCTCTGCTAATTGCATCCAAGATGCAACATTTCCATTTTCCGCCCAATACTCTCATCGCTAAATAGATACCACAATCTGGATCTTCTTGTATTTTTCTTGTATACATACTTTTATTATTGCTGGTTAAAATTACTCAATCCATCCCGAACCTCACAGTAACCCCATACCGAATCTTTTATCGGTTATTGTTGCCTTACAATCTTTCAGGGAAATTTGTGTTATCGCTTATCGTGATTAATTAAAATCAAAAAGGAATCTGAAATGCAAAAAGAACTGAATGTAAAAAGTCAATTTAAGCTTAACTGGATAGACATCCTACCTTTACTAATATGGATAACCGTTTTTTTTATGACCTGGTTATTCATGCATGGAGCAGATCACTATCTGCAAATGACGCCAGAAGCATTAGGCAGATACTTCCCCCAACGGTGGTTCCTCATCGCACATATTACGGCTGGTGGTGGAGCATTGATCTCAGGTATTATTCAATTCTGGCCTAAACTACGTACCTATAGCTGGAAAATACATCGCGTAATTGGTTATTTGTATCTGTTATCGATCCTGGTAAGCAGTATAAGTGCCCTTATGCTTGCTTCCACAACGGCCTATGCGGTAAATTGGGCTTATGCTTTTACACTGCAGATCTGGGCTAGTGTTTGGATCAGTACAACTTTTATTGCTTTCTATACCGCTATGAGGAAACAATTCAAGCTTCACAAAGAATGGATGATCAGAAGTTATCTGGTTACCGTAGCTTTTCTGATTTCAGGTTTTATCTACAAGATTCCATTTATACAGCAGTTGGGCAGTTTTGAAGAAGTTACTGTTCCTCTTTTTTGGATGGGGTGGGCAGTGCCACTTTATACTTATGAAGTGATCCGCAGCATTTATTCCATTAAGAAACTTAAACGTTAAACTGCCTTAAATGATGATCTGAATGCTTATAAACAAATATGCCAATTTGTTCTCTTGTCATTTTACCAAAGAAATCGTGAATGAACTTATCATTTGAAAAGTTTTCAAAATCAGCTATCAGGTTCATCAAGGTCTTCTTTTGAGCTTCCAGATCACATTCTTTTTGCTTAATGGTAAATGCTTTTCCTGCCGGCATATTTTTACCGATTGGCTTGTCGTTTTTAGTATTGCTTTTGAGCGCCATTTTGCCAAAGATTTTACCTAAAAATTCTTGCCCGTTAACAGGATTAGTTATTCCTAAAACCCATTCGTTCCATTTTGTGCAATGCATGGTCATTTGATAAACATTCATCTTACCCCAAAGCGGCTTGCTGTTTTCATTCAGTGAATTAACCCTGGCAGTCAATTCATCTATTGTTGCCTTATCAAATATCGTTTTCATTGTCAAAATTATTTATAGGTTGCAATGAAAAATAGTTACCAGAATCATCTTTAAATAATGCATCTGTTCCGTAAAACTCTTTGGTTGGCGGTTTTATAAATTCAACACCCTTGGCTTTAAGCTCCTCGTAAGTAGCATGAATATCTTTGCAAGTTAAAACCCCACAGCCAAATATCCCTTTTTTGATAAGGTCTATTAGGTTTTCCGCTATTTCTTTGGGAAACATTTTGCTTACTGTAACCGGAAACAATACCAATTGCAGGTCGGGCTGCTCGGGAGGCGAAACGGTAAGCCAACGGGTTCCCTGCCCCATTGGAAAATCGTCTACCAGTTTGAACCCCAATTTGTTTACATAGAAGTCATAGGCACTATCCTGGTCTATAACATGAATGTTTGTAATGGTCATTTTTGTAATCATGGCTATTTGCTTTAGATGTTAAACTCATTACAAACTTGAGCAATAAATCAAATATCAGTTTCTTCAAAATTGCTATTTTCGAGCCAACCATGTTGGTAGGCATAACAACCCGGCACAAAGGCAAGAGGTGTTAAACTGATCTTCTTTTGGTTTTCTTGGTGGTGTTTCAGATAAGTTGACGGGGATTTTCCGACGACCTTTGAGAATAGTCCGCTGAATGAAGAAAGGCTATCGAAGCCCACTAAAAAGCAGGCCTCAGAAACAGGAGTATCTTTTTTGAGTAGTTCTTTTGCCTTTTCAATTCTCACATATTTTAAATACTGATGGGGTGTTTTTCCGTAAGCAGATTTGAACAGTCGAATAAAATGAAATTTTGAAAAATAGGCCTCGTTAGAAATATTATTGAGGTCTATTTTGTCGGCATAGTTGTTATCGATGAATAGTTTTGCCTGAACTATTCTTCTGTATAAATAAACCTTCGGATATTGCTCGGTTGTCATTTGATTTTATTCCTGCTCCACTCACTCCAACTGCCCACATACAACTTCGGGATTTCTAAACCCGCATAGTCCATTGCTAAAAGCGTATGACAAGCCGTTACGCCAGAACCACAATGCACAATCACATTTTCCGTTTTATAATCGGCTAAAGCTTTTGAATATTTCTCTTTTAGTATTTCAGGTGCTAAAAAATCCCCGTTAGCATCCAGATTCTCAGTAAAAGGAATATTTATTGCGCCAGGAATATGGCCCGCAATTAAATCAATTGGTTCTGTTAATCCTGCATAACGATTAGCATCGCGAACATCAATAACTGCATGATTATCACTGTTACCAGCAACTTCTACCTCATCTATTTCTGCTAATGGTAACTGCCATTCGGTGATCTGATAAGGCTCTGCTGTTTTGGGAGTTGGAATCTCAGAACTAACAGCAAATCCCGCTTTAACAGCAGCATCATAACCGCCATTTAAAACCTGAACTTTTTGGTGTCCTATTGACTTTAACATCCACCAGAATCTGGCAGCAGCATTAGCGCCATTCTTATCGTCGTAAACAATTACATGGCTATCTTTTGTAACCCCGTATTTTGCTAAAACTTCAGAAAAATGTTCAAACGTAGGTAAAGGGTGCCTGCCTCCAACAGCGAAATCCTTAATATCGGCCAGATCTGTATTTAGATCAAGATAAAAGGCACCATCTAAGTGCTGTTCATCATATCTGGCTTTCGATCCGGCGCTAACATCAAATAAAATAAAATCGTTTTTACCTGGTAAAATCAATTCCTGTGGCTGTATTATAGAAGATAATTTCATGGTATTTAAAAACATGAATATATGAAAACTATCCCAACATTACCTGTGGAAAAGTAATTGTAAAGGTTGATCCCTGCTTAACTGCAGATGCAACCTTAATATCAATATTATGATATAATGCAATACTTTTAACTATTGAAAGGCCAAGTCCATAACCCACGTTTTCAGATAAATTGGCCTTCCTGAACCGATCGAAAATAAAGTCAATATCTTCACTTGCAATGCCAATACCCGTATCCTTAATGAAAATCTGATAGTCGCCTTGTTTGTTAAAAGCATCGGTAACCATCACGCTCCCACCTTCAACATTGTATTTAATTGCATTATTTATAAGGTTGTAGAACAACTGAAAAAGCAGATCGTGGTTAACATTTTTTAGTGTAACCTTCTCTTTAATATGTATAGAAAAAGTAAGGCCTTTGTCCTCTAACCTGTGACTAATCTCTTCTTTTATGTCTTCCAGTAAATCTGTAAGTTTTACAGATGCCAATTTTACAAACTGATCGTTCTCAATTCTTGAAATGAACAGCAATGAGGAAGATATTTTCTTTAATCGGTCCAGCGTTTTCATCATTCCCACAATGCGCATTGCCACATCTTCAGTGATCTGGTCATCAGCAAGCAGGTTTTCCATCTTGTTTTGGAGGATGCTTATCGGAGTCATCAGCTCATGAGAAGCATTGGCTGTAAACTCTCGCTCCTTTTCAAAGTCGACATTGATCTGATCCATCAAACTGATGAGCGACTCATCTAAATATTTAAAGTCCTGTGTGGTGGTTTTTACAGGTTTACTTTGATCTTTAAAAGGAAACTTTCGGTTTAGCAGTTTGCTTTCTATGATTTTGCCAAGCGGTCTTATCAATACCCGGGTAAAAATAAGGTCTATTACAATAGTTAAAGCGATTAGCCCCATCAGAACATATAAGGCTATGCGCTGCAAAGGCTTGTTATATTGATTGATGCTACCTACAGTTTTCCCGATCTCCAGCAGATAGTTTTTGTTTTTGGCCTTAAAAGTATGGTTAAGTACGCGGTAACTCAATGTATCCCCCTCCACAATACGTTCTACTGTTTTTATGGTGTCAATAAGTAGCTCTGGTGCAGCGGGCTCAATGGCAACATATTCCTCTTTAAGCATAGTATAACTTCCATAGCTGTCATCGCCCTGCAGATAATAATCTATACCATCTTTCTGCACCTTATCTAATGCTTTCTTCTGCTGATCTCTTAATGAATAATTGGTATATTCTGACGCAATACTTGCTACCAAAAAGGGCATAGAAAGTATAAATAACAGCACAACTGCAAGTTTAGAACCGGTAATGAAGTAAATAAGCTTTGCAGATAGTTTCACGTCTATTTCTTTATTCTATAGCCCACACCTCGTACTGTCTCTAGCCAGTCGGTAGGTGCCCATAAATTTAATTTTTTTCTGATGTTTTTTATGTGTGCATCAATGTAATTCGAATCATAGTCATCGTCGGCAAAGGTGCCCCAAATATGCTCGCTCAGCTGCATTCTTGTTAAAACGCGGTTTTTGTGTAGAAACAGATAGCTTAACAAATCGTATTCCTTACGCGACAGTTCAATTTGTTCTTCTTTGTATTGAACAAGGCGCTTTTGAAGATCAATGCTAAATTCTCCAAGTGGGATTGCTTCTTCTTTTACATTAAATTTACGACGGGCAATTGCCTGCATTCTTGATTGAAGCTCTAGCAACGAAAAAGGTTTAGCAAGGTAATCATCAGCCCCAAGATCTAATCCTGTTATCCTATCTTCCAGGTTGCCTCTGGCAGTTAAAATAATATATGCAGCTTCTGGATTGTGCTTTTTTGCTTTTGGAAGCAGCGACAGTCCATCGCCATCCGGCAAACCAAGGTCAAGCAGAATAAAGTCGTAACTGTTTACTTCAATTTTTTCTAATCCTTGTGCTACAGTATGCGCCAGATCGCACAAGTAAAATGCCTTTTTTAAAAAGGTTTCCATTTCGTAAGCAAGTGTTTTTTCGTCTTCAACTATGAGTACTTTCATTTGTGCAATTGAAATTAAAATTGATAATAAAGACCAAGGCTAATAAAAGATTGCTGCCTTTTAGCTTCAGTAATGGCATTTGCACCTAAAATAGAAAACTGATAGCTGACCTCGGCCATATAACTTGACCTACTATAACTCAATGGTATTTTAAAATTGTACGACAAAAGTTCAAAACTTGTTGCCGGCAAAGTAGTGGTTATTGTACTATTGCCATTTCCGTTTCCATTTCCATTACTATTACCGTTGCCATTTCCGTTGCCATTACCATTATTCTTTTTATTCTTCTGCTCCGTATAAGTTTTAAGAAAGTGCTGTGTACCTGCCACTATTTCTATCGAAGGTTCTATGGATAATAGATCTTCCTTACTAAATAGCGTACCTAGTTCTATTAGTTTTGAATTTGTTAATCCTGCAAACACATCGCTTTCTTGTCCAAAAGCATAGTCGGCAGATAAAGAACTCTTAAACCATGGCCAATTGTAATCGGCTGTTACATTTAGATTATTCTCATTAGATGCTTGTAATAATGGAGAACTTTTTGGGTAGAATGATCTGCTATAACCTACGCCGGCAGTAAATCTTTCGTTAAAATCATGATCATAACCAACTCCTAAATCTGTTTCAGAAATACCAGATCCAACACTTAAAAGTTTATATGCACCTGCAGAAAAATATAGACCAACAGGCAATCTTACTGTCGCATTGGCCAATACATAAGGCAGCTTTTCGGCCGTTGTTTGTCCATAGTAACTCACGTTATTGCTATATATAGCGGCCAAAGTTATTGTAGTTTTTTTTGTGTCGGCAGAGTCGATGTCTTTTTGAGCCTTAACTTTTATACTTAGCAAGCAAATAATTACACTAAGGGATAGTAATTTCATACAGGCTAGTGTTTTTTAATTTTGGGGCGACTTACTTTGATGGGTTTAACATCTGGCCTCCCCTTGGGCGGCCTCCCCTTGGGCTTAACAACCTCAGGTTTTGGTTGTCTTCTTGAT
>NZ_JBFTIZ010000211.1:0-10709 GCF_056395165.1 Pedobacter sp. 10L46_2 | reverse complement strand
GTGTTAACAGGGTTCCCGAATTGCCAAAAATAAGCCTATCAAATTTTAGTTTTGTAGCTTCCTGCACTTTATCAAAGAACTTATTTGCTATCGTGGCAACTCTGGTATGATCAAAAGCCGGTTTATGTACACTTTCTGTTATATCAGCATAAATAAACTCCCAGTTGCGATCCGCTAAGTTTCTTTTGTACCAAAACGAGTGTCCGTCTGCGTTCCAAAATGGAATTATTTCATTATTTACGGCTACCTTTCTCAACGCACTATCCAGCTGTCCAGCCTGAGAATAGGCTCGTTCCATCTCAGCACCTGATGGACTAAAGGGTTGTAATTGATTTTGTTGAGCTTTGGAACTGAAGGCAATAACTATTAAAAAAAGATAGATACTACTAATTTTCATGTTTATTATTTTTAAATTTTCCAATCACAAAGTAAACCGGGATACCGATCAAGGTGATGATCAATCCTGGCCAGGTGAAACGGGGTTTATATAGGATCAGCAGGACGCAAAAAGCTAACCCCATAATGATATAAATAAGTGGCAAAATCGGATAGCCAAAAGCCTTGTATGGACGTTCAATATCAGGGCGCTTTTTTCTGAGAATAAAAATACCTCCAATTGTAAGCATGTAAAACATCACCACAACAAAGGAGATCATATCAAGCAGATCACCATATCTGCCGCTAAGGCACCATAATGAAGCCACCAAACACTGGATCCAAAGACCAAAGGCAGGTACAGCATTTCTGTTTAAGGCACCCACTTTCTTAAAAAAAAGGCCGTCTTTAGCCATAGAATAATAAACCCTGGCGCCTGCCATAATCAATCCATTATTACATCCAAAGGTAGACACCATGATCATTAGCGCAATAATAACAGTGCCCGATGATCCGAATATAACCTGCGAGGCAGAGACAGCAACCCTGTCTTTATCTGCATGTGCCATGTCGCTGAGCGAAAGTACACCGGTATACATGATATTGGTCAAAATATATAATATGGTGACCATGACCGTACCAAGTGCAAGGCTCAACCCAACATTTCTTTTTGGATTCCTGATCTCACCCGCAACAAAGGTGACATTATGCCAGGAGTCGCTACTAAAAATAGAGCCCACCATAGCAGCGGCAATCGCACCAAAAGCAGCCATTGTAGTATAAGAGCCTACGGCCGACGATCCGGCCAGTGGTTTCAACTCCCAGGCATCTTTCCAGTTACTCTGCCAGATATCTTTTTGCAGAAAAAACAAACCGAATACAATCAAACCGAAAAGGCTCAATAGTTTGGCCATCGTAAAAACTGTTTGTATGGACTTGCCTGCATTAACACCCCGGCTGTTTACGTAAGTTAAAATAATGATAACAACTATTGCGAGCAGCTGTGCCGGCGAAACATGTAAAAACCCAAGATCAATAGCTATATGATCTTCACTAAGCTGAGGTAATAAATAAGCTGTGAACTTTGCAAAAGCCACACCAACTGCAGCAATAGTAGCGGTTTGAATAACCGTAAAAAAACTCCAGCCATATAAGAAACTTATTAATGGATTGTATGCCTCTTTTAAATACACATATTGTCCACCAGCTTTCGGATACATAGCGCTTAATTCGCCATAACTTAAAGCTGCAGTTAGTGTCATAAACCCAGTTATCAGCCATACCACCATTAACCAACCCGAGCTCCCTACATTCCTGGTAATATCTGCACTTACAATAAATATTCCTGATCCGATCATACTGCCGGCAACCAGCATCGTGGCATCAATTAACCTGAGTGAAGATTTAGTAAAATCCCTTTTTAATGGCTGACCGGTTAATGTTGCCCTCACCATTTCCATCGGAATCAGGTTCTCTTTCATCACCCGTTCATGAAATTCATTATAACTCATTTTTCCGCTTTCTACGAGTTCGTTTTTTAAAGCCATCAATTGTAGCCCGCCAATCATATAGGCGACCTGATATAAAGGACTATAGCCACCTTCAAATGACCTCCTGACTTCTCCCTCTGCATTGGCAGGCTCATGACCCACCCGATTAACAAGAAAGTCGACACACTGCCCCGGAGTCCATTTACCTAAGTGATAATTTAGCGAAAATATAATCCTTGCGCAGCGATGCATCCTCCAGAACAGCATACCGATACGCTCTTCGGGGCTTTTAGCAAAACCTTTGTCATACAAAAGAAGTTCCCAATAAAGGGTCCATCCCTCAATTCCAAAGGGCGTAGTAAAAAGTTCCCTGTAATTCTTGTAGCGGCTATTCATATAATACTGCAAATGATGACCTGGGAGTAATTCATGTTGTACGGTACCTCTTGAAAAATATGGATTGTTACCACGCATACTCATCAACTTATCGCCTTCATTCATTGTATTTGTTGGATACGATACACTAATTTCTCTTCCTCCTGTAAAAAACGGATTGACCAGCTGTCTTTCAGCCGACATCATGACCATCCCCCATGTTTCCTCTGCAAGGGCAGGAATTTTAATTAAATTATGTTCTCTTATGAAATCAAGCGCTTCTTTCTGTAGTTGCACAATTAGTTCAGGCTGTTTACCGGGAGCAACAAAGCTTTCTTTGACTTTCTCCTGGGCTTTTTTCCAATCTTTTCCAAAACCCATATCCGCCGAGGCTTTTAATAACTCCTGATCACAAAATGCAAACTCTTTTTCTGCAATTTTAACGAGTTCTTCTGGCGTATAGGGGATCATTTCTGCACTTAATTGCCTGATAAGTTCTGTTTGCCCAATTGGGGTTCCTTTTATTCCGTAGTCACTGTCCTTTTGAAGGGACTCCTTAATGGGTTTCCCAGAAAATAATGATGCATAATTAGTTAAAGCCACGGTTAATGCATCATAAGGTTTAGGCACCCACCAATCGAATAATGGATCATATCCTTTATAAAATTCGTAAAAACCTCTTAGTCTCGTTTTCAAACCAGAAATTGCTTCATTTGCAGTTCCTGATAATTTCTTATTCAATGTTGTCTCTTTTGATAAGGATGCATTTGAAGCCTCCACTACTTTCAGTATTGCCTTAAGCTTTGTGGCCACAGCCTGCCAATCCATTGCCTTCCCCCTTCGTCTTTCCTTTTCTAATGCATAGATATCCTGAGCAAAGGGAATATATTTGAGAATAGCCTGATCGTTAATTTCCGCATTCTCCAATTGACCAATTTCTTTACCGATCTCCTTTTTTAGCAACAGATAATCAACCTTACCATAAATACTAAAAGAATCAAAATCCAGATGTTCCAGTCCTTTAAGGTATTCCTTATGGACTGCAAGCAATCGCTCCCTTTGCTCAGGCGAATAATAAACATGCTCGACTTCGGGATAAGTCCCTTCTGCGCAAAAAGGAGCGATGGCAATAAACACATAATTAAGAGTCTGTATAAATGTTTTTTCATAAACATAGTCATATTTGCCTTATTATACTGCGATAAGACCTACTCTACTTACATTATTATAGGCATCTATGTATGCACGCGGCGACTGACCTATAATGCTCTTGAAAACACGATTAAAGTTTGTAATGCTATTAAATCCAGCTTTATAGGCGACTCCCGAGATACAATCCGGTTTTTCGCCTGATACGAGGCTTTTACACGCATCATTTATCCTCACTTCGTTTAAAAAAGAAATGAAAGTATGTCCGGTATGTTTTTTAAAGTACCTGCAAAATGCCTGTGGGGTCATATAAGCAGCATTTGCCACATCTTCAAGATCAATCTGATTGTTATAATTACGCATAATAAAATTGATAATATTACTCAACCTCATTCCCTCACGCTCTGAAAGATTAGAAGAATAAAAGTCCGAACAAAGCTCCTCGGCACTTCCCCCAATATCCAGGAGTAATTCAAACAGATTCAAAAAATTAAATAGTACATCGGTTCCAGATGCCTGATGAACTTCAAGCATCTTTGATGCAAACTGTTTCTTGTATTTCTCAGGGATTTTAAACCCATGCTTATTATTCCTCAAAAAAGAACTCGCTGCTTTTAATTCAGGTAGATTAAATAAACCAGCTAATACTCCTGAAGGATTGAAATAAATAGAACATGCCTTGATACTTTTACTTTCTTCACCCATAAAATATTCGGGGTTACTTTTAAATAAATGGGGAAGATTAGCTCCTATTAAAAAGAGATCTCCGGGACGAAATGCATGCATGTTATTACCTGCTATCAATGTACCTTCACCACGCTCAACCCAAGTTATCTGCCACTCGTCATGCCTGTGAAGATATTGATAGAAATGAGGTAATTCAATTTGTTCAGATATCACACTCTTGTCATTCGGTACAAGTAAAGTAAATGGGAGTACTTTCATGGTCGGTTGTTTAAGTGGTGGATTAAGTTGGTTGATTAGTTGTTGAGTGTTAATATACAAATGTTAACACTTAGCTGATTACAAGCATGTTAAATTGGTTAAGATATGGTGACACATTGCTAATATACGTCAAAGTAACGCTTATTAAAAAGCACAAATCTTTTCTATTATTCACCTTATGAATACAGCCTAATAACCAGGATTCTGCTTCAAATTGGGATTTTTTGCCAACTCGTCTTGCGGTATTGGAAATAATGTACGTGTTTGTGCCTGTGGGTGCGGAGAATGGTTGAACCACCGCTTGGTTTGGAATACGCCGAAACGGATCAGATCCTGCCTGCGATGAGCTTCTGCTGCAAACTCCCAACCTAGTTCATCTAAAAATCGACCATAAACAATATCTGCGCCTCCATTCACCACAGATACTTTTCCGTCAGGTGCCTGTAATCCATACTGATAGTTGCTACCTTTTAAAAGATCTGCGCCGGTGACTGTTGCTTTTCCCGGATTATCTTTGAAAGCACGCTTCCTGATCTCAGTTACAATTAAAGCAGCCTCATTTGGTTTGCCCGTCCTTAACAGTGCTTCTGCCTTCATCATCAAAACATCTCCATATCTTAAAAACGGAAAATCGTTATCCATAGCTCCCGTGGCTTTAGGTTTAATTACATACTTACCTATTCGAAAGCCCTGGTTACTGGCTGCAACAATTCCGTCAGTTCCACCCATACCAGGAACAAATTTCACGTAATTGATCATCACCTGACCAGAGGTGGGGTTTATCTGTGGGCCCTGTATCCAGGAATCTTTCATACGACTGTCATCAACATCATAAGTATCGATAAATTGTGGTACTGCACAATTCCCACCCCATGGCTGGGCGGTCATCTGGTATACACTCTGACTTAGTGGATCAAGGGTTTTTAAATGAATCTGATTTCCTACTCCATAAATTTCATCATATGGAATGGCAAATATGATCTCTTTTGAGTTCTGGTTAGTGTAAGTAAATACATCGCTATAATTATTATCTAACTGGTACTTATTGCTGTTTATCACATCATCAGCTTCCTTAATACATTTTTCGTATTCAGGTGTTCCCACATAGATTTCCGAATTGAGGTATATTTTAGCAAGAAGCGCCTTTGCTCCCCATTTATTCATTCTTCCATAAGTAGTGGCAGCATCTTCACTAAGCACAGGCAATACTTCATTTAATTCTTTTAACACAAATGCATACACTTCGGCCCTTGTATTTTGTTTAGGCAAAGAAACGTCCTTAAAGCTTGTAACTATGGGAACATTACCATGATTGTCCATTAAGAGATAATAGGCAAGTGCCCGTACAGCCCTAAGTTCTGCAACCGCGCTTTCTTTAATCGCTTCTAACTTGAGGGTACCTTCTTCAATCTGTGAGAGTATCATGTTGCATTTTGTGATACTCGAATAGGCATTTTGCCAGGTATTAAAGGGCTGATATTCCTGGGTAGTCCAGGTATGCTGATGCATCCGGCGGTATGTTCCGGCATCGTCCCAACCATTAGGGCGAACTGGTGTAATGATACAGTCGGCAGCTTCTTCCTGCAAATCAAAATATCCCTGCCATCCGCACATAACCGTTCTTAAAGAAGCGTAGGTAGGCGCCAGAATAGATGGGAGATCTTTCTCTGAGGGATTGAATTTAGATGGAAGGACTTCGGAATACACTTCCTCATCCAATTTAGTACAGGAAATGATAACGCCAGAAACTAGCGTTGCGATTATTATATATTGGAAAATTTTCTTTTTCATGATATTTATAACTTAAAATGAAACATTAAGTCCGGCAGTAAAAGTCCGTGTAGTAGGATAAGTATCCCGGTGTTCAATTCCAGGTGCAAAAGTGAAATCACCTGAATAGCTTACCCCTTCGGGATCAAGACCTTTATACTTTGTGATGGTAAATAGATTAAGTCCGGAAACATAGATCCTGAGGTTACTTATCTTTTTGATAAAATCTTTAGGTAAGGTATAACCAAGTGTGATGTTGTCAATTTTAATGTAATCGCCTTTTTCAATGTAATGGCTAACATAAACCAGGTCTGTATTGAGTTGTTTACCATATACCGGATCATATGCGGTTTTTAATACGTTATAGGCCTTGTTAACAGGGTTTTCATAATACATTCTTTGCATATTCAGTACATCGTGACCAAAGGCTCCCCTAATGTTTACCTGCAGATCAAAGTTCTTAATCTGAAAAGAGTTATTCCAGCCCATCAGGTATTTAGGAATTCCGTTCCCATAATACTGACGGTCCTCGGCAGTCGATTCTGCAATGGGTATAACTTGTCCATCCTTGTTCTCTACCAACCATTTCCCATTGTCATCTACCCCTACACTTTTAAGTACAAAGAATTGGCCAATGGGGCCACCAACTTTTACACGATGGGTTGATGACTGAATAGGCTCGCCAGTGTAACCTGCATCAAAAAATTCAGTAGTTACGTCAAACTGTTTATTAGACAAATCAACCAATTTGTTTTTATTAGTCGAATAGGTAATGTTGGTGTTCCATTTCAGCAATTTGCTGTCTACTGCTTTAATATTTAAAAGTGCTTCAAATCCTGAATTTTTCATTGCTCCCGCATTAAGGAACATGTTACCGGCTAAATATGGAGGAACAGGCACGGGGAAATTATAAAGCAGGTCTTCTACATTCCGTGTATAATAGTCGAGGGATCCGGTAATCCTGCTTTCAAATAAACCAAAGTCGACACCAACATTATATTCTTTCTTTTTCTCCCATCGCAAATCCGGATTAAAGTTTCTTGTTGGAACAAATCCCTGAACCCATTTACCATTAATAAATGCACCTTCGTTATAAGTAAAATCATAACTGCTCTGAGACATATAGGGTTCATTCGCAATTGTTCCTGTAACACCATAGCCTGCCCTTAACTTCAAGTCTGATACTACTGCAATATCCCGCATGAAATTCTCTTTGTTTACTCTCCAGCCAATAGAGGCAGCCGGGAAAGTTCCCCATTGATTGTTCACACCAAATTTTGACGATCCCTCTCTTCTTACACTTGCCATAAAAAGATATTTTTCATCCCAGTTATAAGTAAGACGTCCAAAAAAACCGGCAAGCTGCCATTTACTTTTGAAACTGGTCATTTCCGCCAGTCCTCTTTTTAATGCGGAACCAGCTTCCAATTGATTCCAGGTATATGCATCTGTAGGAAAATCAAAATTATAAGCACTGAAGTTTTCAAAAGTTGCATCTTGCCAGCTATAGCCACCAAGCAATGTAAAATTGTGGTTATTGATGCTCTTTACATAATTAGCCGTTAACTCAATCAGGTTTTCTTTATTAGAATAAGTAGACCGTGATGCAGTTCCGTTCAACTGACTTTTGGTTGTATTTACGTGATCGAAAGTAGTACTATTACCATTCAAATTATTGTTTTGTACATTAGAAGCTAGTATTTTTAGGCTTAGATCCTTTATCGGGCGATAGTCAAGACTTCCGCTAACCCGCATCTCCCGAAAAGTATTGTCGTTTGTTGCCTCATTAATTCTGGAAAGGGGGTTATCGTAAAAATAAACTGCTCTTTCCTGCCATTTTCCGTCCTCAGTTAAAATTCTGTCTGTAGGATTACGTATCATCGCCTGTCTGTAAGCATATCCATCGGCTCCTCCCTGAGTGGAGGATGTTGTTCGGTTGATCACCTGAATATTGGTTTTTAACTTATCATCAAACATGGCATGATTTAAATCGGCCCGAATGGTAAGTCGTTCCTGACCGGTACGCAAAAATATGCCCTCCCAGTTTCGATAGTTTACTGACCCGGTTAAGTTTGTAGTTCCGGTACCACCAAAAAAACTTATGTTATGGTTCTGACTTACCGGATTTTGTAAAATCTCATCCAGCCAATCGGTATTACTTCCAAAATCTGTATAATTCTTACCCTCGGCAATTAATCGCCTGTAATCATCAGCGGTCATCAGTTCGGGCCTTCTTGCAATTTTTTGAACGTTTACATAATTTGTATATTCAATTGTTGCCTTTGATTTACCTCGATTTTTCCGCGTAGTGATCAGGATTACACCGCCAGTTGCACGTGTTCCATATATCGCTGCAGCTGAACCATCTTTTAAGACATCTATTGATTCAATATCTTCGGGAGAAACTGTATTTAAACTTCCCGGAATTCCATCTACCAGGACTAAAGGTTCAGAAGATCCATTGATGGAATTCAACCCCCTCAGATTGATTTGTGTGCTGGCAGTGGGATCGCCAGAAGGCGTTGTAATCCTGAGCCCGGCAACTTTACCCTGAACGAGCTGTGCGGCATCTCTTACTGCTCCTTTTGTGAAATCCTCGGATTTTACCGTGGCGATGGAACTGGTTACCTCTCCTCTTTTTTGGGTACCATAACCCACTACCACAACTTCATTTAGCCCTCTGCTTTCCGGCTCCAGCTTTACATTGACTGTGTTTTGCCCATTGAGTGAAACCTCCTGAAGTTTATACCCGAGATAACTAAATACAAGCCGCGCATTGGCATTAGAAACCTTAAGGATAAAACTACCTTTATTGTCTGTACTTGACGCATTTGTTGTACCTTTTTCATTGACAGAAACACCAACCAGCGTAGTTCCGTCTGCAGAATCATAAACTGTTCCTTTTATTGTAATTGCATTTTGGGCATACAATTGACAGGGAAGAAGGAAGAGCAAAAGAAACCATAATCCATTACTACGGTGTTTGTAACACTCATTTTTTGCTTTCATACTTAAACCTAGTTTAGTTAATTGACTGATATATTTAACTCGGTTAAAGTTAGAAGCAAATAAATGAGGATAGTTTTCGTATTTTATCAGGTATCAATCCATTTTTACCCCGTTTGTGGCCTTGGATTTAAATAAGTGTTTTTGGTAGCTTCTTAATTAAAAGGCGGAATCCCTGATGTCTTCAATTTCTGAAACAGTATTTGCCAGATGTTTACCCAGCATGCGGGCTCCTCCCTCCTCGATCACAAAATCATCTTCAATCCTGACACCTCCAAAATTCCGGAACTTTTCTACAGCTGGGTAGTTTATAAAATCTGAGAACAAACCTGAAGCGCTATAGCGGTCAATTAATTCTTTATTAAAATAAATCCCCGGCTCAACTGTGACCACATAACCTGGATGTAGCTCCTTGCCCATCCGCAAGGACTTTAGGCCGAACTGAATGGTATTTTTTTTCAACTTATCCGAATAACCCACATATTGTTCACCAAGATCTTCCATATCGTGAACATCAAGTCCCATCATATGCCCGGTACCACATTGAAAGAATAAAGTGTGTGCTCCAGCGGCTACTGCATCTTCGACATTCCCTTTCATTAATCCCAATGCTTTCAGACCGAGAGTTAAGCTCTTACAAGCCTGAAAATGGATATCGAGATACCTTGTTCCTGACGAGAGCATGCTCGAAGCGTCCTGATAAGCCTGCAGTACAATTTCATAGATATCTTTTTGTTCAATGGTAAATCGTTTGGAAACGGGGAAAGTACGGGTAAGATCACTTGCATAACCACCTGCCGTTTCCACGCCCGAATCGTTAAGTACGAGTTGTCCCTCCTTTAATCGGTTGCCCTGATAATGGTTGTGCAGGATCTCTCCATTTACCGTTAATATAATCGGGTAAGCCAGGTTACCTCCGGAGGCCAGGGCTGCCTGATGGATGGCTGCTGCAACTTCTCTTTCGTACATTCCAGGTCTGGTGGCCTGCATCACATTCAGGTGTATATCTGCAGATATTGATGCTGCCTTATCTATCTCAATGAGTTCTTCCTCCGACTTCACAGACCTTTGTGAAACAACAGCTTTCACAAATTCAACCGAAGAAGCTGTATTCAATTCCTCAATATCAATCTTTAACAGGGCAGCCAGCTTGATCTCATTATCTGCACGATAAGGAGGTAAGAAATGAACACTTCTACCCCTATGTTCAGCCTGCTCAACATAACTTTTAAGTGCACCAGGTATCTGGACTTCATCTATTCCGCATTTTTCACACTTGCTCTTTAATGACTCTTGCCTTCCCATCCACACTAGTTCATCTAAAGTCATTTCTGCACCAAAAATGATTTCCCTGTTTTCATCAATATCTATGATCGCCGAAAGCGCTGGCACATTGATTCCAAAATAATACAGGAAAGTACTATCCTGTCTAAAGTGATAAGTATTATCTCTGTAATTCATCGGGCTTTCGTTGTTACCCATGAAAAGTAGAATCCCGCTGTTAAATTTAGATTTGAGAACTTGTCTCCTTTTAATATAGATTGATTTATTAAACATAAGATGATATTTGATTAACTACCAATTAATCATTTCACTTTC
>NZ_JBFTIZ010000210.1:0-7367 GCF_056395165.1 Pedobacter sp. 10L46_2 | reverse complement strand
GCCTTTTGAGGGTGATAAGGATAGTGAAGATGCAGACGCAGTATTTTTTGATGCGAACGGTGACGGTTTTACCGATCTGTATGTTGTAAGCGGTGGATATCATGGTTTTAATGTTGCCGATCCATTATTGCAAGATCGCTTGTATATGAATGATGGAAAGGGGAATCTTTTAAAATCAACCGGTACGCTTCCCGAAATGAATGTAAGCAAAAGCTGTGCGCGTGTAGCAGACTTTAACGGAGATGGACATTTAGATGTTTTTGTTGGAGGTCGGGTGATCCCGGGTCTTTATCCTGAAGCCCCAAAGAGTTATCTTTTAATAAACGATGGAAAAGGTCATTTTACAGATCAGTTAAGCCTTATTTGTCCTGAATTAAATCAAGGTGGGATGATTACTGACGCTGCATGGATAGATTTAAACGGTGATAAAAAACCCGATTTGGTTACTGTAGGAGAGTGGATGCCGGTTAATGCATTCATTAATACAAGCGGAAAATTAGTAAATAAAACCAAAAGTTATTTTGATAAAGAATACAGTGGCTGGTGGAATAAACTTCAGGTTGGTGATTTTAACGAAGACGGCAGACCAGATTTAGTTGTTGGAAATCTCGGTTTAAATAGTCAATGCAAAGTCAGCGATAAAGAACCTGCAGAAATGTATTATAAAGATTTTGATGGTAATGGTGCCATTGATCCTATTCTATGTTTTTATCTGAAGGGAAAAAGCTTCCCTTATATAACCAGGGATGAATTATTAGATCAAATGAGCATAATGAGGCCACGGTTCTCAAATTATACAAGCTATGCTGATGCGACATTGAAAGATGTATTTACAGCAGATGAATTAAAGGATGCTAGATATTTAAAGGCCAACTGTCTTAAAACTACCTATTTTCAGAGTGGAACCGACGGGCGTTTTCATGAAAGGGATTTACCCGTTGAAGCACAAATGGCTCCGGTTTATACCATTACTTCTATTGATTATGATGCAGATGGTCATAATGACCTGCTATTGTGTGGTAATATGAATCAGGCCCGACTTCGTTTCGGAAAATACGATGCTAATTATGGAGTACTGTTAAAAGGCAATGGTAAGGGTAGTTTTAGCTATATACCTCAGTATATATCCGGATTTAAGTTACAAGGGGATGTTAGAAGTGTAATCGAGATTAACAATACGATTGTCTTTGGTATTAATCAGCAGGGTGCAAAGGCCTATCAGTTAAAAGGAAAATAGAACTATTATTATTTATATGAGAAAACTATTGTTTTTTAGTTTGTGCGTAATATGCTTCGCCGCATGCCGCAACAATGAAAAATCACCGGAGCTTAGTAATAAGGATATTGCTAAAGTCCTGGATGAAATGACTTCACTCATGATCCATGACGTAACAAATCCTCCGCTTGCTGCCCGATTTTTTACTTATGCAAGTCTTTCTGGTTATGAGGTAGTTGTACAAAATGACTCCAATTGTATTTCGATGAAGGGGATATTGAATGACTATCCGGAAATTATTAAGCCATCTGTTCCCGGAAGCTATTCTTATCAGTTAAGCGCAATATTGGCTATGATTGCGACAGCAAAAAAAATGCAGCCATCCGGAAGTTTGTTTGAAAAATATGAGCAATCATTTTTAGACTCCTGTAAAAAAATAGGATTTTCTAACAATGTTATTGAGAATTCTAAATTATATGCGCAGCAAGTAAGTAAACAGATATTAGGATATGCCAAGGCAGATAAGTATAACAAGATCAGTAACTATCCCCGCTATACACCTCTAAATATAGAAGGTAGCTGGTATCCAACTCCACCTGCTTATTTCCCACCGGTTGAGCCGTATTTTAATACCATACGTCCGTTTACACTAGATTCCTGCTCTCAATTTAAACCAGCACCTCCTGTCCCTTTTTCTAAGGATAAAAATTCGGCGTTTTATAAATTGATGTTAGGTAATTATGTGGAGGGAGGGGCAGGGCTAACACCAGAACATAGAGCGATAGCCGCATTTTGGGATTGCAATCCTTTTGCATTAAAAAGTGATGGACATTTGTTAACCGGCATGAAGAAGATCTCTCCGGGAGCACACTGGATAGGTATAGCAGGAATTGCATGTAAGCAATCGAAGTTTAGTTTCTCTAAATCTTTAGAAGTATATACCATGGTGTCTGTTGGTTTAACAGATAGCTTCATTAGTTGTTGGGACGAGAAATTCAGAAGTAATAGGATACGACCAGAAACCGCCATTAGGAGCTATATTGATCCCAAATGGAAACCATTGCTACAAACCCCGCCATTTCCGGAATATCTAAGCGGGCATTCTTGTATTTCCGCTACTTCTTCTGTTATACTGACCCACTATTTTGGTGATAATTACCATTATACTGATGATGTTGAAGAGAAATATGGCCTGCCATCCAGAAAATTCACCTCATTTAAAGCGGCTGCAAAAGAAGGAGCAATGAGTAGATATTGGGGTGGTATCCATTTCATGGATGCTATAGAAAACGGAATGACCACTGGCTTTGGTGTTGGGGAATTGGTCATCTCGAAATTGAAAGCCAAACAATCTTAAAAATAAACCAAACAAACTAAATTTTTAACCTAAAAATCAATTATGAAAAAAATCTTTACCACGCTCGCTATTGTTTTAATCACCGCTAAAGTTTTTTCCCAGGGATGTGTAGCAATCCGAAGCACCGGAGGGATTTGTGCAATGACCGAACATCCTGATAGCTCGTTAACATCTGATGGTGGAAGTTGGGTTTTGAATATCAATACCCGATATTTTATGTCAAATAAGCATTTCAAAGGCGATGTTTATCAAAAAGAGAGGATTAAGGCTGGAAACGAAGTGATCAACCATCAGTTTGCTACTGATCTTTCCCTGATCCGAGTATTCAACAGTCGTTGGTCTGCAATGATAGATGTTCCTATTATCTCCAATGCCAGATCCTCCAAATATGAGCATAATGCGCCGCCAAATCTTAATGACGAAAGACATAGTATGCACTCATTTGGATTGGGCGACATTAGGGTTGCAGCTTATCGCTGGTTGTTCAATCCTGCAACCAGTCCAAAAGCAAATGTTCAGGTAGGATTGGGGATTAAATTTGCCACCGGTGTTTATGATTATAAGGATTACTGGCAAAATGTTGGTCCTGGTAAAAAACCAGAATTACGTACCGTAGATCAGTCAATTCAATTGGGCGATGGAGGAACAGGTTTAACCCTTGAAATTAATTCATTTGCTAACATAAAAAACAACCTTGGTTTGTATGCTAATGCTTTTTATTTAAGTAATCCACGTCAGAATAATGGAGTAAGAACTTATCGCGAGTTAGTTAGCCCAGCATTGGCTAACGAGGCAATTAGCAGTGTTCCAGATCAGTTTATGGCAAGGTTAGGAGCCAACTATGCTTTGAATAAATTAGTCGTTTCTGCAGGTGGACGAATTGAAGGTATTCCAATTCATGACGTTATTGGTGGAAGTGGAGATTTCCGCAGACCAGGATATGTTATTTCAGTTGAACCAAGCCTTACTTATCAGCTAAGCAAAATAAATATTTATGCTTCGGTACCTGCAGCGGTATACAGAAAAAGAACTCAAAGTGTTACCGACAGGGCGCGCTCAACTGCTACAACATTTGTAAACGGGGATGCAGCCTTTGCGGATTATTCTGTCAATCTGGGAATTTCTTTCAGACTGTAATAATTTGAATAGGAAGCTGTCCATAAAGCACAATCGTGCATTATGGACAGCTTTTTTGTTTCTATGCCTTTGGTAAATGAATATATAATTGTAATTTGAAGCAAACTAAACACAAATGAGACTGAAACAGAGCATTTTAATGCTCTGCCTTCTGCTTGCTTCCTCTGGGTGCAACATGTCAAAAAAGACAAGTCAGAGGAATGTGAAGGGAATAACCGACCCTGATCAAAAGCAGTTTGCAGAGCATATCCGTACCACTGAATTTCAGACACCTGAGCAGGAGCGTGCCGGATTTAAATTACCTCCGGGATTCGAAATTACACTTTATGCATCTGAACCCGACATAGGAAAACCAATAAACATGGAGTTTGATGAAAAAGGTCGGCTATGGGTCACACAGTCATCAGAATATCCAATGGCAGCAGCTCCGGCAAAAGGTCATGATAAAATAACCATACTTGAAGACTCAGATGGAGATGGGAAGGCCGATAAATTCATACCATTTGCAGAAAATCTAAATATACCAATTGGTATAATACCGGTTCAGAAAGGCGCTATTGCCTTTAGTATCCCAAATATTTACCAGTTTACTGATTTAAATGGAGATTGGAAATCAGATGAAAAAAAAGTAATTCTAGGTGAATTTGGTCACCAGGATACACATGGGATGGTCAATAACTTTATAAGGGGGTTCGACGGATGGATCTATGCTTGCCATGGGTTTACCAATACTTCAACAATTGCAGGTACTGATGGAGATTCCATTACCATGGTTTCAGGAAATACATTTCGTTTTCAGCCTGATGGAAGTAGGGTAGAGCAAACTTCATATGGTAGGGTGAATCCTTTTGGCTATACATTCGATGAATGGGGGTATCTGTATTCAGTTGATTGCCATTCTAAACCAATTTATCAATTGATTAGAGGAGCGGAATATCCTCATTTTGGTAAGAAGTCGCCAGCCATGGGTTTTGCTCCCGAAATGATGAGTTATGAACTTGGATCAACAGCGTTATCTGGTCTGGTTTATTATTCCGGAGAGCAATTTCCCCAAGAATACCGAAACAGTTTTTATTCAGGAGATGTGGTTACCTGCCGGATCAATAGAAATACAATGTCTTTTACCGGTTCATCACCCGAAGCGAAGCGTCAGGAGGATTTCTTAATCAGTTCCGATCCATGGTTCAGGCCCGTTAACATTAAAACAGGGCCTGATGGTGCTTTATATATTGCCGATTTCTATAACCGTATTATCGGGCATTATGAGGTACCTCTGGACCATCCGCTCAGAGACCGTCAAAGTGGAAGGATCTGGAAAATAACTTATAAAGGCGATAAGAAACATAAAGATAATAAGCTTAAAGATTGGTCAAAAGCCAGCCTTGCTGAATTGATTAAAAACTTAAACCATCCTCAACTTAATCTAAGAATGATGATTGCCAATCAAATTGTTGAAGGGTATGGGGTAAAGGCAGTTGATCAGTTAACCGATAAACTTAAATCATCCAAAACCGATTCAAGGTCCTATGTTCAGACTTTGTGGATTTTGTTTCGTTTAAAGGCTTTACAGGACGGGGTTTTAGATAAGGCACTTAATCATAACGATGCGGTGATTAGAGTGCATGCATTTAGAATACTTGCGGAGAAAACAGCAATTCCATTAAAATATCAGGAAAAGGCATTAAATGCATTAAAGGATACAAGTACACATGTACAGCGTGTTGCGTCAGAGGTGTTGGGTAAATATCCAAAAGCGGTAGCGGTTAAGGCTTTACTGTCGGTTTACGCTGGCGCTGGTGAACAGGATAGTCATTTGAAATATACTGTTCTATTGGCTGTAAGAGATAACTTAAAGAATACTGAAGTAATGAAAAATGTTCTTGCTCAGAACTGGAATGAAGAACAGTTAAAAGTATTGATCAAAGTTATTTTGGATGTGCCGTCTAAAGAGGCTGCACTATTTGCGATGAGATATCTGCAAAACCATAATTTATCACATAAAGAATTGGTTTCTAATTTAGAATATATTGGTCGTTATATGGATGCCGAAAACCTGACGCAACCTATTGAGTTTATCCAGAAAAAGTTTTCTGATGATCTTGATGGGCAGTATGCATTGTTCAATACCATGCAGCAGGGTTTACGGCAACGGGGGGGGAAATTAACACCGTCAATGAAAAGCTGGGGAATCACCCTGGCCCAAAAGTCATTAAAAAACATCTCCGCTACATCTAACCTCTGGAGTAATAAACCACTAGAACAAACCGGCGATCCCATAAATCCTTGGTCAACAATAAATCATGCAATTATTGCAGAATTACCTACTCTTAAAGTAATCTGGAGCGAGATTAATGGCTATCCTCCAACTGGCATACTTGTTTCACCTGATTTTGCTTTACCCTCATCTTTAGCACTTAGTGTATTTGACAACGATGTACATAACACTGAATCTAAAATAGGTATTTCAAAAAATACTGTTCGAATTCGTCTGGCTAAATCTAAAAAGGTAATTGCCTCTTATCGTGCAGTGTTTAATGATAAAATGGAAGCTAAAGAACTTATGAAATCTGTGAAGTTCAATTTAGAGCCTTATAAAGGGCAAATGGCATTTCTTGAAGTTGTTGATAGCACTAAGACCGGATCTGTTGGGATTGGGGGATTAATACCTGCAGTTTTAAATATCCCGGATAAAGGGGTGGCGGAAACAGCAGCACGCTATACTTTGGCTGCTGAAATTGTAAGCGATTACAAGGTAAGGGAGCTGGAACCAGAAATGGAAATGTTAGCAAAAGCGCGCTGGGCCGATTACAAGACACGGGCTGCGGCTGCAATGGCTTTGATGAACTTAAACCCTGCTAAGCATAAAGCACTAATCTCAGAGATATTTTTAAGTCTTGATGAGGGGCAGTTGTTGAAAGAAAAAATTGCTCAGGTAATTGGTCAGGATAATTCTGAGAACCGATACGTCTTATTACAAAAAGGTTTTGAGGGAAGTCAACGCAGCTTACAGCTTGCAATTGCAACTATATTGGTCAACTCTGAAAAAGGTATTGATTACCTTTTGACTTCTGTTAAACAAGGTGATGTAAAATTCGATCTTTTATCTGAATTGCCAGTAAAAGAGGGGCTTGCTGCAAATATTAGCTCAAAACAACAGAAACAAATAGATCAAATGAGCTTAGGTCAGGCCTCAGAGAGCGAAGCACGGAAACAGCTGATAGCATCCCGATTGTTAGACTTTGATCCTACAACTGTAACTCTAGAATCCGGTAAAGCAATGTTTATGCAGAATTGCAGCATGTGTCACCAGATAAAAGGAAATGGCGGCATGATAGGCCCACAGCTCGATGGTATTGGAAACTGGGGCCAAAAGGCCTTAACAGAAAAGGTATTAGATCCAAATCGCAATATTTCACAAGCCTTTAGAACATATAATATAGTTTTAACAAACGGGAAGGTGTTAACCGGTTTGTATCGCAGAGAAGAGGGTGAAGTGTTGGTGTTTGCAAACCCTGGTGGGCAGGAATTTTCCATTCCTAAAAATGAAATTAAAGAAAGAAAACCTTCCAAATACACGCTAATGCCAGATCAATTTAGTAAAACGATTGCCAAAAAGGATTTTGATGCATTGCTTAAATATTTGTTAAGTGTAAAAGG
>NZ_JBFTIZ010000209.1:0-7411 GCF_056395165.1 Pedobacter sp. 10L46_2 | reverse complement strand
GCTTACAGCTTCAAATGGATTACTTACGGGTTCAGCCAGGTCTGTTGCTGGGTTCGACCTATATGAAGCATTACTTGGTTGTCAGGACCTTTTGGTTCAGTTTGGTGGACATAAATTTGCTGCCGGGCTAACTATAAAACCTGAAAATATTCAATTATTTTCTGATCGTTTTGAAAATATCGTTGCTTCAACCATAACGGATGACTTACTAAGCCCTGAAATAAATATCGATACAGAAATTGAGTTTGGCCAGATAGATGGTAAATTTCAACGTATTGTAGCACAAATGGCCCCATTTGGCCCACTAAATACAGCACCCGTTTTTGTTTCACATAATGTATTTATTACAGGAAAACCTTATGTTGTAGGTATAAAACATTTAAAATTAAATTTAAAACAACAAAATTCCACTATTTTTGAAGGCATTGGATTTGGCTTGGCAGAATATGAATCGCTTTTGCAACCAAACCAGCCCTTCTCTGTTTGTTATACAGTGGAAGAAAATATATGGAAAGATCAACGGCGCTTGCAACTAAACATTAAAGCGATAGAAATTGATAACTAATATAATTAGATGATATTAAGAGCTGAAAATCTGATAAAAAAATATAAACAACGTACTGTTGTTAACGACGTTTCGTTTAGTGTTAGTYAGGGTGAAATTGTTGGTTTATTAGGCCCAAATGGTGCTGGAAAAACCACCTCTTTTTATATGATTGTGGGTCTGATTAAACCAAATGAGGGTACAATATATTTAGATGAGGAGGATATTACTACCGACCCAATGTACCGAAGGGCACAAAAAGGTATTGGATACTTAGCTCAGGAAGCTTCAGTTTTCAGAAAACTTTCAGTGGAAGATAATATCATGGCCATTTTAGAAATGACTAAAATGAGCAAAGAAGAACGCCATGAGCAACTGGAAGAACTCATTACTGAATTTAGCTTACACAAGGTACGTAAGAACCGAGGCGACCTGCTTTCAGGAGGAGAACGCAGAAGAACTGAAATTGCCAGGGCACTTGCAGCCAGTCCAAACTTCATTTTATTGGATGAACCATTTGCAGGAGTAGACCCTATTGCTGTTGAGGAAATTCAGACCATCGTAGCCAAACTAAAACAAAAAAACATAGGTATTCTGATTACCGACCACAACGTACAGGAAACTCTATCAATCACCGACAGAGCTTATTTACTATTTGAGGGTAAAATCCTCGAATCCGGCACTCCGGAAGTACTTGCTGCCAACGAAATGGTAAGACGGGTTTACTTAGGCTCTAATTTCGTATTACGAAGTAAAAACTTATAATTCACTACTTAAACAAAAGCATGGCAATTGTAAATTCAATTTTTACCTGGTATATGAAAAAGCGCGTTCACCAGATTGAGCTTTTTATGAAGTACCCACATGATGTACAGGAAGAATGGTTTCAAAAACTAATTTCCAGTGCTGAGGATACTGAATGGGGGGAAAAATATGATTACCGTACTATTGAGACCCCTAAACAATTTAAAGAACGTGTTCCCCTACAGAATTACGATACGCTAAAGCCATATATAGAAAGGATGCTTAAAGGAGAACAAAACATCCTCTGGCCAACTGAAATTAAATGGTTTGCCAAATCATCTGGCACCACCAGCGACAGAAGTAAGTTTATTCCCGTATCAGAGGAATCTTTGCAGGAATGTCATTTTAAAGGAGGGAAAGACATGTTGTCGATTTTCTGCAACAACAGACCTGACAATGAGATTTTTACCGGGAAAGGGCTGGTTCTTGGCGGCAGCCATCAAATTAACCAGCTCAATGAAGACTCCTTTTATGGTGACCTTTCGGCCGTGCTGATCAAAAATCTGCCTATGTGGGCCGAATATTACCGCACACCAAATATCTCCATTGCACTAATGGAGAACTATGAGGAAAAGATGGAAAAAATGGCTGAGGCTACCATCAAAGAGAACGTAACCAATATTGCCGGGGTACCCACCTGGACAATAGTATTGGCTAAAAAAGTATTGGAAATTACCGGCAAAGCCAACTTGCTTGAGGTATGGCCAAATCTTGAGCTTTATATTCATGGTGCAGTAAATTTTAAACCTTACAGAGAGCAGTTCAAAGAACTAATCCCTTGTAATCACATGTATTACCTGGAAACCTATAATGCTTCTGAAGGCTTTTTTGGCATTCAGGATGAAGTAGATTCTGATGAACTTCTGCTGATGCTTGACTACGGCATTTACTACGAATTTTTACCGTTTGAAAAACTTGATGATGAAAATCCTGATACCTTAACTCTTGAACAGGTAGAACTAAATAAAAACTACGCCATCATAATTTCCACAAATGGTGGTCTTTGGCGGTACATGATTGGAGATACCGTTCAGTTCACAAGTCTGTCTCCATACCGAATAAGGATAACAGGCAGAACAAAGCACTTCATAAATGCTTTTGGAGAAGAAGTTATTATAGACAACGCCGAACAAGCGATCTGCAAAGCCTGTGATGCAACAGGAGCAGTTTTTAAAGATTATACTGCTTGCCCAATTTACTTTAAAGGTGAAGAGGTTGGAGGTCATGAATGGATCATCGAATTTGATCATCAGCCAAATGATTTTGAACTCTTTATAGACGTTCTGGACCAGACTTTAAGAGAAGTGAATTCTGATTATGATGCCAAAAGATTTAAAGATATGGCACTACGTCGTCCTAAAGTACATAATGCCCCTAACAATACTTTTTATAACTGGCTAAAATCGAAAGGTAAACTTGGAGGACAACATAAGGTTCCCAGACTGGCAAATGACAGGAAATATGTAGAGGAAATATTGCCCCTGATGAAATAATATTTTTTTGTACAAGATAATGGTGATTTAATTTTTTTTAGTTAAATTTAAATAGCTAATTCTTAATCGCTTATGAAAACAGTACAACAAATACTTAATGCTAAACCTGTACAGATTTTCTCAGTTACAGAAAATTCATCTGTTTTAGAGGCGCTTCAGTTGATGATGGAAAAGAATGTAAGTGCGTTGCTTATTCTTGAAGATCATAAGCTACAGGGTATATTTACAGAAAGAGATTATGCCCGGAAGATCATACTGTATGGGAAATCATCGGCTGGCACTCCGATAAAAGAGGTAATGACACCCGATCCAATCACCATCGTGCCGACAGACAGCATAGACCTGTGCATGCAAATCATGACTGACAAACATATCAGACATTTACCGGTAATGCAGGACAATCAATTACTTGGAATGGTTTCCATAGGTGATGTGGTTAAATTCATCATTGCAGATCAGAAACAAACCATATCTCAGCTAGAAAGCTATATCAGTAGTTAAAGAACTTTATCAATCTAATATTAACCGTAATCTCAATTAAATTGAAAAGCTCGTATCATGATTAATGATACGAGCTTTTCTTTTATGCCGGCTCTCTGATAAATACGCTACCAGATTTTAACTCTTTTCTCTGGTGCCAGGTATAAAGAATCTGTTGGTTTTACATTAAATGCAGTATAAAACTCTGGTATATTTCTAACTACACCATTAACCCTAAACTTAGCCGGGGAATGGGGATCTGTTCCAACCTGATTTCTTAATGCCTCATCTGTTGATTTATTTAACCATACCTGAGCCCATCCAAGGAATACTCTTTGCTCGCCAGTAAATCCATCCATAACTGGTGCTGGTTTACCATTTAAGCTTGCATTATAGGCCTTCAGTGCAATACTTAATCCGCCAAGGTCACCTATATTTTCTCCAAGTGTAAAATCTCCATTTACATTCAGATCAGGAAAAACTTTAAACCCGCTGTATTGCGCTTTTAGAGCGCTTGTTCTCTTTTTAAACTCACTTTGATCCTTCGTCGTCCACCAGTTACGCATTGCACCTGTGCCGTCAAATGTACTTCCCTGATCGTCGAAACCATGACCTATTTCATGACCAATCACCGCACCGATACCTCCATAATTTACCGCATCATCTGCAGTCATATCAAAAAATGGCGGCTGAAGAATTGCAGCCGGAAAAACAATCTCATTCATACTAGGATTATAGTATGCGTTAACAGTTTGTGGTGTCATCCCCCATTCTGTACGGTCAACAGGCTTACCCAGCTTGTTAAAAGTGCGGTTGTATTCGAACTCTGCAGACCGTTTTTCATTACCAAACAAATCGTTCTTTGCAATTTTAAGTTTACCATAATCTCTCCATTTATCCGGATATCCAATTTTTGGAGTGAACTTGCTTATTTTTTCAAGTGCTTGTTTTTTAGTTTCTGCACCCATCCAGTCGAGCTCTTTAATACTCGTCTCGTAAGCTTTCAATAGATTGCCAACAAGTTTAAGCATGCGTTCCTTAGCTGCAGGCGGGAAATGCTTTTCAACATATAGTTTACCAACTACCTCACCAAGGTTCCCGTTAACTACATCAACGGCCCTGCGCCATTGAGGTTTCTGCTCTTTAACGCCATATAATGTTTTAGCATAGAAATTGAAATTCTCCTGATCAAGCGCAGTGTTCAAAGCAGTTGCAGCGCTTGTAACAGCACTCCATTTTAAATAATTTTTCCAGGTATCAAGTGGTGTATTTTTCAAAATGGCATTTAGATCCTTTGTATATGCTACCTGGCTAATAATTAAGGTATCATGATTCTTTACTCCTGCCTCTGTTAGTAGGGTGTTCCAATCAAAATCTGGAGTTAACGTACTCAGATTCTTAATTGGAAAACTATTATAAAGACCAGCCATATTTCTGGTTTCTTCCTTCTTCATTTGTTTTGAGGCAATCAAGGTCTCGAGTGCCATTATCTGAACAGACTTAGCTTTTGCATCAGGAATTCCGGCAAGAGTTAACATCTTTTCAATATGGGCTACATATTTAGTACGGATGTCTGCAGATTTTGCATCCTTTAATAGATAGTACTCACGATCTGGTAAACCCAGGCCACCTTGCCAGGTATAAAGCATGTACTTTCTTGGATCTTTCAGATCCTCAGCAACACTTAAATTGAAAGGAATCATATTGCCTATCTTATTGGCATAAGCAAAATAGGAAGCCAAATCTTTCCCGGAGGCGATAGCATCAATTTTTTTAAACTCAACATTTAAAGGTGCCAGCCCTATAGAATCACGAACCTTCATATTTATATAAGATTCATAAAAGTCGCCTATTTTCTGCTCATCAGAACCCTCAGCAGGATTTCCCTTGGCAGCATTCTCAATTATTGCTTTAACATCTTCCTGTGCCTTATCATTCACCATTGCCCCTATACCATATGAAGCCTTATCAGAAGGGATTTTTGTGTTTTTCATCCAGGTGCCATTCACATAGGCCGTAAAATTATTCCCCGGCGCCACTGTAGTATCCATATTTTTAAGGATAATACCTGAATGCAGTTCTTGCTTCGGTTCCGAATTATTGCAGGATGCCATAAGCAGCAAAGAACAAGCCGTAAGCGGGATGCTAAAAGATTTTTTAATTTTCATTTATATAAGAATTTATGAATAAGAAATAAGTGTTAAACCAAATTTAACAAAAGATTATCACCTAACTTCTAAAGAGTTCATAATATCTTAGTTACTTTATCCCAACATAAATTTGATGGTCTTAAATTAAGTACTCCATTTAAATTCATTTACTAACTGCTTTAAATCTGCATCCGTTATTTGGGACGGATTTGAGAATTGTTTTTCAAGTATATGTTGAGGAACGATCAATGATCCATTGTTTGTCCTGATAATTGCACCGGCATCTGTGTATTTATGAGCGTAGAAATCGCCAATCGTTGGATCTAACTCTGTGAGTCTGATCAGTAATTCGTAAAGTACGTATAGAGGTGTTGTCACTCCGCAAATATAAATTAACTGCATTTTAATATTCAATTATCATTATGTTAACACAACCCAAACCCTTAACAATAGATTTATCACAATTACTCCTGATAAGGCAATATTACCATTTTTGATAATAATCAATTTTTAATGCTGACTTAATATTAGCGTACTAATTTTATGATAGTCACCAAACGTTAAGATTATGATCAGCACAAAGATTCTGTATAACGCTGTTTTTAAAACAGATCAGGTAGATGACCTTGATAAATTTCAACCTTTGCCTGAACCTACCGGTAGTTACCCGTACCGATTAAATCTTGGAAATCGCTTAAATGAAACAGTACCTGGGAAAATGGTTTTTCATATGGTTGGTGATACCGGCGGACTGAAATCTGCTGATGCTCAAAAACAGGTGGCAGGGAAAATGGCCGAACAATACTTGTGCGCAACGAGCGAACACGACAGGCCTGCATTCTTATACCACCTTGGAGATATTGTATATCATTATGGCGAGGCAGAGCAATATAACGAACAGTTTTTAAAACCATTTGAGACCTACCCTGGCCCTATTTATGCCATTGCTGGGAATCATGACACAGATATAAATCCAGACTGCGATTTACATTACGAAAGTCTTGATGCATTTTATGCTGCATTTTGCAATACTTGCCCTAAAACAATTCATTTTGGGACCGAAAGCAGTAGAAAAAGTCAGATTCAGCCTCACGTATTTTGGACAATGGAATCGCCATTGGCGACAATAATTGGCCTTCATACCAATGTTCCAAAATATGGTCACATTACCAAGGAACAAAAAAACTGGTTTGTTAAAGAGCTGCAAAATGCCGCTACACTTCGCTCTGATAAGGCTATAATTGTTTGTATGCACCATGCCCCTTATTCTGCAGATACAAATCATGGATCGAGCAAACCAATGATAGAATTTCTGGAAACTGCCTTTAAAGAAGCTGGGGTAAAACCAGACATTATTTTTAGCGGACACGTACATAATTACCAACGCTTTAGTAAACAATATGAAGATGGGAAAACACTGCCATTTATTGTTGCAGGAGCCGGAGGTTTTGACGAATTACACCAACTTGCAGATCCTTACGATAACAATTACATCGCTAAAAGTGACTTATTTAATAAGGTCCAGCTTGATAGCTACTGCGACAACAGACACGGCTTTTTAAAAGTCAGCATCGAGAAAACACCTTTTAACTTTACTATCCAAGGTGAATACTATACCGTTCCGAATTTAGATACTGATGAGGAAGCCACTTTATTTGATGAATTTTCAATCGATTTGACCGGAAGGTAATAAAAGTCAGACTTTTAGGGTAAAAGTATTGATTATGACACTCTAAGGACAGCTATTTCTATAAAAATCAGGAATTTTGATTTGTTTAAATCAATACTGTTTAAACTTGCAGTATCGAGTTTTTAAGCAATAGTAATTCCGTAAATTTATAGAAAGCCCTCAAAATGACAGATTTGGATAAAAGTATAACGGTTGGAACACTATTTGGTTTCGTTATATTACTTACCTTGTTTGAAATGTACTTTAGTTA